>WRJW01000143.1 GCA_009778375.1 Bacteroidota bacterium | reverse complement strand
CCGATCGCCTTTCCCTGTACTTTTGGGAGTGTAAACTAAACTGTGTCAGGTTTATTTTTCGTAAGCCACCGATAAAGTACCCGTTGTATGATTCGCAAGAGCAGTTATGGGCGTAGATTTATGGATCAGCAATCCCAAACAAATCCATAGGATTCATGCTCAAAAACTCCTCAAAAGGTATGCCATTGGTACCCACAACAAAAACGCCGCGCGGACTACATTGCTTCTGAAACAGCGCCAATCCTTTATTGGTACCCTCTTTGCCGCTCTTAACCTCAATCCCTACTGCTTCATGATCTTTTTCGATCACGTAATCAACCTCATAGCCTCCTTCATTCCAATAACAGACACGATAATGATGCTTTATTCCAAAGTTGATCAAATGTGCCCCAACCGCAGACTCGGCAAAGCGGCCCCAAACATCATGTTCAGTTTGCAACTTAGTAAATGAATGAGGATGGCTACATGCCAGCAGAGCGTTGTTATGTATTTGGAATTTTGGTTTGGAGGATCGTTGACGAATAATATTTGCGGCATATTTTTCTAATCCCGACAATAATCCAGCTTCTCGCAGTACGTTCAAATAGTTCGAAAGCGTCGTAAGGTTACCCGATTCCTGTAATTCACCCTGCACTTTGCTGAGAGAGAGAATTTGCGACGAAAATGCGCAGCCTATGTCAAACAGGCGTTTGAGTAATGCAGGTTTGTCTATACGGGTCATCATAAGGATGTCTTTAGAAATGCTTGATTCCACAATCGATGCACGCACATAATCTTTCCATCTCTTTTCATCGGAAATGAGAGGGGCGGATCCGGGGTAACCTCCATAATAGATATACTGATTCAGGTTCCAGCCAAAAGCATCGCGCATTTCGTTAAAAGACCAATGCGTTACATTTATGAGTTCAAATCGTCCGGCCAAAGATTCCGTGAGTCCCTTTTGCAGAAGCAAACGTGATGACCCGAGCAGGATCACCTTAATGTTGGTATTGAAGAAAGAATCGGCGTCCCATTCTTTTTTTATGGTTTCACTCCAGTTGGGTACTTTCTGCACCTCATCAATAATTAAAAGGGCCGATTTGTCACCACTTTGGTTCAAGCGTATTCGGACATTTGCCCATTCGCGCCTAATCCAGGTAGTGTCGGCAGCATATAAATCGTCTGCTGTAATGAAAAAATGAGGAATAGCTGTTTGGAATAACAACTGCTTGATAAGGGTGGTTTTTCCCGTCTGACGAGGGCCTACCAGCACTTGAATAAACCTTCGAGGTTCAGATACTCTTTCTATAATCTGCTGTAAAATATCACGTTGAAACATCCTAAAAAAATTATTAGCTGTAGTGAAATAATTATTTAGGCAAAGGTAATAATTTTTCCCAAACTACCCTCTTCTCCACAAGGAGATATTAAACGATAATACCGGCTCCCTTTCCAATACGAACCTTAATAGGTCTAAGCTCTTTCCAAAACTTTTTGCTGAAACTGTTGCCGCAAAATTCTATAAATTCGTCTACGGCATCCTCCTGCAACAGGTTAATGGTACACCCTCCAAAACCTCCTCCCATCATTCTGGCGCCCAACATGCCCGGATAATTTTGCGCGATTCCCTGCAGATAGTCCAATTCGGGACAACTCACCTCATACTTTTTGCTCAGACCCTCGTGCGAACCATACATTTGAGCCCCGCAAAGGGCATAATCACCCTCTTCCAGCGCCCGACAAGCCCTCAATAACCGCTCGTTTTCTTCCACTACAAAACTACAGCGATTGTACACTACCGGCGACAATTCGGAACGATGAGCCTCCAATACCTCCAAACTTACGTCCCGGAGCGACTCAATCGACGGATAGCGCTGCCTTAATTGAGCTACCCCCGCTTCGCAATCGGCACGTCTCAGATTGTACTCGCTCGACGCCAAAGAGTGTTTTACCTGTGTGTCTAACAGCAACAGACTTAATCCATCGGGAGCAAAGGGAATATATTCATAGTCTAAAGAGCGACAATCTAAGCGCATCAATGTTGCCTCCCTCCCATGCAGAGAGGCAAACTGATCCATAATACCGCAACGCACTCCTACATAATGGTGTTCGCACATTTGTCCCGCTTTTGCCAACTCCATCTTGCTCAATTTTAAATCAAAAAGGTCGTTTAAAGCAATACCCGTCACCGATGTAAAGGCGGCAGAAGAGGATATGCCGGCCCCAATGGGAATATCCGAAGCAACAACGGCATTAAAACCACCCACTTTACAGCCCAAGGCCTGCAACTCTTTTATTTCGCCAAAAACATACCGACTCCATAATGCCTCAGGCAACGCGGTTTCGTCTATGCTAAACGATACCATCGCATCAAAATGAATCGAAAAAAGGTTGCACAGCTGTGTTCCGTTGGGAGCTATTACCATATAAAACGACTTATCAATGGCTCCGGGTAATACAAAGCCCAAATTATAATCGGTGTGTTCCCCTATAAGGTTTACCCTTCCGGGGGCGGCATAAAGGATGCCGTCACCGGCAAAATGTTCTCTAAAACATTGTCGAATAATCTCTATCATAACACTACCACGCTAATGCGCTCGCTCCCAAAATCGCGGCATCAGATTCGGGAAGGATCGAAAGTATGAGGGGAACTTTGTCTTTCCAAATACTCAACATCTGCTCATTCATGGCCTGCTCAGCAGGTTTGATAATAAAATCACCCGCCTTAGCCAGCCCGCCAAAGAGAATAATGGCCTGAGGAGCGCTAAAGGCCACAAAATCCGCTAAAGATTCACCCAATTTTCTCCCCGTATAATCAAAAACCTTTTTAGCCAATCCGTCTCCCTGCAGGGCGGCAAGGTATACCTCTTTAGAAGTGACCGGTTCGCTGATCTCTCTCAAAGGGCTTCTCTGATTAAACTCGTCTCTATCGACGTTGGCCTCAACAAATTCCCTGGCCGTCCTGGCCAATCCGATGGCAGAGGCATAAGCCTCTAAGCATCCGATCCGTCCGCAGTTGCACAAACGTCCGTTATACCGTACTGCGGTGGTATGCCCCAGCTCTCCGGCAAAGCCGTCGTGTCCATATACTACCTGCCCGTTGATAACGATCCCGCTTCCCACGCCGGTTCCCAGGGTGATCATAATAAAGTTTTTCATCCCAATAGCCGATCCATAGGTCATCTCGCCCACAGCAGCGGCATTGGCATCGTTGGTAAGGGTAACGGGCAATCCTAATTTTTCGGAGAGGATTTCGGCTACTTTTATCGTCTTACGACCACCCCAAGTTAAATTAGGAGCGTGTACAATGGTTCCGTCGTAATAATTTCCATTGGGAGCGCCAATGCCTACGCCTTTTATTTTTCCGGCGGTGTTGGTCTCTGCTGCTAACTTATCTATAGCCTCGGACAACTCATCAAAAAACAAAAACTCATCGGTATGCTTATCCGATCTGATGATGCGCGGTTCGCTGATAACCGTACCTTTGCGGTCTACCATTCCAATTTTAGTGGTTTGACCTCCAATATCCACACCTACAACAAAATCCTGTTCCATATTAAACCATCTCCTTTTTTACCATTTTGCTTCCAACTAATGCGTAAAAGAGCATATACGCCAATCCCGCAAAGATTACCCAGTAACTGGTCAAATAACCTGCAAAGTCCGCCACGTTTGCCTGAATCCAGGGCAGTATGCCTCCTCCGCAGACCAATACCATAAAGATACCAGACGCCGCCGCTAAATATTTACCCAATCCTTCTACCGCCAAATTATAAATACTCCCCCACATGATAGAAGTACACAGACCTATGAGTACTAAGAACATCGCATTAATGGGTACCTGTGCCAATCCAAAAGAGAGTGCGCCAGCATCCGATCTTTGCAATAACGGCAGGGATACCTGCGAAGTAGCCGGCAAGAAAATAGCCAATCCCACTAAAATCAATCCAGCCAAAGAAGTAACCGTAAGCATGGCCTTGCTCGATACTTTACTCCCGATCGAAGCGCCTACCAAACGTCCGAGAAGCATAAGGAACCAGTAGGTTCCGGCGACAAAACCGGCGGTTGTGGCGCCAACGGTCGAAACCGAAGCATCCGAAAACCAGAGAATCATCGTACCGGGAATGCCGACTTCCACACCCACGTACACAAAAATGGCCACAGCGCCCAAAATAAAATGCCGGAATTTAACGGCGCCTGCCATCAGACGGCCAAGAGGTTCGGACGAACGTTCTGCATGAGGCTCAGGGATCGAAACTGCCCATAAAACAAAAAAAACTAAAGCAAATACGCCCATGGCAATGTACATTACAGGAAATACATCGGTTATTCTGGCCTTGCTGGCTTCACCTATCAAAATACCTACAAAAGCAGGCGTAAAAGTAGCCATTACCGAATTAAACGAACCGCCCACCTGAATCAACTGGTTACCCTTATTTCCACCGCCGCCTAAGGTGTTTAACATGGGATTGACTACGGTATTGAGCAAACACATCGAGAAACCGGCGATAAAAGCGCCCAGCAAATAAATAGTAAAATTAGAAGCATGACCCGACAAAAACTGGACCAGTACCCCCACAAAGCCAATGGCAATGGCCATCAATGCTGTTTTCTTGTATCCCACTCTTTGCAACAGCAAACCGCCCGGAATCCCCATCACGGCATACGCAATAAAGTTGGCCATATTCCCCAATATCCCCATGGCGTTGGATACGCCAAACTGATTTTTCAATACTACGCCCATCGGCGCTGCCAAGTTGGTTACAAATGAGATCATCCCAAAAAGAATGATCATCATAACGATGGGCAATGTGTAACTTTGTTTAGTTTTATTCATATTTTTGGTTTTAAGAAATTTCTTGTTGTACGGGCAAATGTACAACATTTTTGGACTATTTGCCCAGAACCTCTTTTTCGTACCTGCTCCAGTTGGTAATAACCTCCAACGCCATATTATAAGCCGGATCGTTCCACTCGTTTATCAGTTGCACGTAAGCGCTGCTATCAAAAAGGGTCCGGGCAATGAGCGCTTTTATTTGCGTACGTATCAAAGGAAGCGAAATGGCCAGGGCTTCTTCATCCCTGGACACTCCTTTTTGTTCGGCAAAGTTTAACAAATTTTCCACTACGGAGTCAGGAAGCTGATAATGCTTTTTAAAGGCGTCAAACTCTTTGTATTGAGCAGACAACAAACTTCGTTCCTGATCAATATATGTATTCATAAATTCAGTAACCATTCCACCTCTGATTATGCGCGCCCAATAAGGAGTATAGCCGGTAGTATCCTGAGGAATAAAAATATCGGGCATAATACCGCCTCCTCCGTATACCGTTCTCTTGTTTACCAAAGTACGATAGCTTAAAGAATCAAGAAAACGGATGCTGTCTTTAGAAAAGAGTTCTCCTCTTGCATACCGATCCAATAATTGTTGATAGTAACCCTCTTTATCTCCCTTGGTGTATGGAGTCTGTATTACCCTTCCGGTAGGGGTATGGTATCGGGCCACCGTGAGGCGAAGCTGGGAGCCATCCACCAATGACAAAGCATGTTGTACCAATCCCTTTCCAAATGACCTCCTGCCAATCAAAATGCCTCGGTCCCAGTCTTGCAGGGCTCCGGCCAAAATCTCGCTGGCAGAGGCAGATCCTTCGTCAATCAACACCACCACCGGCGTCTTGATAAAGAATCCCATACCTGAAGCAAACTCCTCCTGTCTCTCTATATGCATCCCCTCGGTAAAAACTAAAAGGTTCCCTCTTTCCATGAATTGTTCGGCTATTTGCAGGGCGGTTAGCATTAGGCCCCCCGGATTGCCCCTCAAGTCCAAAATCACTCCTTTAGGCTTACGGGTGAACTTACTGGAAATGGCATCAATAAACTCGGTCATGGTAGTAAACGCAAAACGATTAATACGCAGGTATGCAATGTCGGGCAGGGCCTCGTACGCGGCATCAATACTGTTCATGGGAATTTTATCACGCGTAACTACAAACCGTAACGGTTCTGAAACCCCTTTTCGCACTACCGTTAAACTTACTTTGGTACCTTTGGGGCCTCGCAAATGGGAATAAACCCCCTGATTGGTCAAACCTATCCCTGCAATGGAGGTTTCGTTAACCGCTACAATCCGGTCAGCGGCAAATATGCCTACTGCTTCCGAAGGCCCTCCTGCCACGGGCGCCACCACCACCAACGTATCCATAATAATACTGAATTCCACCCCAATACCCTCAAAACTCCCTTCTAATTCCTCATTGACAGCCTGTACCTCTTTGGCAGGAATAAAAGCAGAATGGGGATCCAATTCTGCCACGGTACGCATGATCACCCGATCGGTCAACTTAGATACGTCAACGGTATCTAAGTACATATTTTGAATAAAAGAAAGC
>WRJW01000142.1 GCA_009778375.1 Bacteroidota bacterium | reverse complement strand
GAGGTTATTATGCATCGGAACGGTCTGACGGCAGACGATATAGACTACTTAGTGCCCCATCAGGCCAACCTCCGCATTATTGAAGCTACGGGCAACCGGATTGGGCTTCCTGCCCACAAAACCCTGATCAACATCGAAAAATACGGTAATACTTCGGCCGTATCGATACCTTTGGTTCTTTGGGAAAACGAGCATAAGTTTAAAAAAGGCGATTCCATGATTTTTGCTGCCTTTGGTGCCGGATTTACGTGGGGCGCCATGTATTATAAATGGGCGTATTGATCGCCGGCATGGCCCTATAGTTCAAGGGATAGAACGGAAGTTTCCTAAACTTTAAATGGCGGTTCGAGTCCGCCTGGGGCTACAAAAATTTGTTTTAATTAATAATTATTCTTACCTTTGTGCCCTCAAACGACACCCATGAGTATTACACGCCTGTCAAAGGCAGGAATAAAAGTTACCCCCCAGCGGGTAGCCGTATTTGAAGCGTTAATGTCTTTAGGACATGCTTCTGCAGACGAGATTATTAATAAGGTACAGGAGCACGCTCCCTACATCTCTCAGGCCACTATTTACAATACCCTCGATAAATTTGTGCATACGGGGCTGATTTCGCGCATTGCCACGGACGGAAACAAAATGTTTTTTGATATAACGCCTGATCCCCATGTACACCTGTGCGCCCGCGACAACAGCTTTATTACGGACGCAAATATTCCCGAATTGGAGCAATTGATTGCCAATTTTATGTTGGGGATTAACATTCCGGGGTTTAACCTGGATCGGGTGCAGGTTAATTTGGTAGGTCAATTTACCTGAGTATGAACCGTCCTCATATCGCGGTTTTTGGCCTCCGCAACTCCGGAAAAAGCGCTTTGATCAACGCCCTTGCCGGTCAGGATGTGGCCATTGTATCCGATGTGGCGGGCACTACTACCGATCCGGTAAAAAAAATCATGGAACTGAGCGGAGTAGGGGCGGTGGTGTTGATAGATACGGCCGGTATAGATGACGAAGGGGAGTTGGGAGGGCAAAGGGTGCTCCGCACCAAAGCCTTGATTAAGCAGGTCGATTTGGCCTTGTTGCTTTTTGCGTCTCCGACCATGGGCCCTTACGAACTAAACCTGTTGTCCGATTTTACAGATGCGGGGTTGCCTTATATATTGGTACACAGCAAATCGGATCTTACCCCCGTAGATCCTGCCATGGAGCAGGAGACGTGTGCCTGTTCGGCAAAAAACGGAGCAGGGATAGAGGCGCTGCTTGGGTTGATACAAAATAAGCTCTCCCAAAGGGGAGTTTCCAAGCCCTCTTTGTTGGGCGATCTCATAGTCAAGGGCAATACGGTGGTACTGGTTTGCCCCGTAGACAGCGGAGCGCCGGAGGGTCGATTGATCTTGCCTCAGGTACAGACCATTCGCGACGTATTGGATCATCAGGCGCTGGCGTTGGTTTTGACCCCATCCTCTTTTGAGGCGTATATGCAAAAGAGGGGGGAGGCCGACTTGATTATTACCGACAGCCAGCTATTTGGATGGGTAGAACAATGGGCGCCTGCCCATACTCCTCTGACCAGCTTTAGCGTGCTGCTGGCCCATCACAAAGGTTTATTCTCCCATTACGTAAGGGGTACGCCCCTCCTTAGTCGCTTGCAGGAGGGGGATCGGATATTGATTTTAGAGAGTTGCACCCACCATGCCTCCTGCGAAGACATTGGAAGGGTCAAACTGCCCGCCCAAATCCGCTCGTTTACAGCTAAAAAACTTAGTTTTACCATGGTGGCGGGATTAGACCCTCTTCCCGACCGGCTCTCTACTTTTGCCCTTGCTATTCAGTGCGGGGGGTGCATGGTGACGCCAAGGCAGTTGAACGCCCGCGTGGCGGCCCTGATTGATCAGGGGATACCGGTAACCAATTATGGCATGGCTCTCTCGTACATGGCGGGCATTTTTGATCGGGCGGTAGCCCCCTTTTTGAACGATGAGCGTAGATGAATTAGCCCATAACCCCCAACAAGCGATTATTGCGGCATGGTTGGCCTGCGACGATCAGGAAAAGGTAAAAGCGCTTTATGCAAAAGCGTTAGCCCAAAAGAACGCCTTGTTGGGTGATGCGGTGCACCTGCGCGGTTTGATAGAACTCTCTAATATCTGCGCCAAAGATTGTTTCTATTGCGGTATCCGTTGCAGCAATACCAAGGTAGTGCGGTACGATTTATCCGACGAGGAGGTGTTGGAGGCTGCCGATTTTGCCCAAAAGGCGGGCTACGGCTCTTTGGTGATTCAGTCGGGAGAGCGCAGCGCCCCCACATTTACCAAGCGGATCAGCCGGTTGGTGACAGAGATTAAATCAATCAGTAATAATCAATTAGGCATTACTCTTTCGTGCGGAGAGCACCCTTTGGAGGTTTATCAGGAGTGGTTTGCCGCCGGAGCCCATCGTTATTTGTTGCGGATAGAAAGCTCCAACCCAAATCTTTACGCCTCATTGCATCCCTCCGGCACTCGCCACAGCTATAAGTCGCGGCTACAGGCTTTGGGAGCTGTTAAAAAGGCGGGGTTCCAAACCGGAACGGGGGTGATGATCGGCCTGCCCGGGCAAACAGTGTTTGACTTGGCCGATGATTTGCTCTTTTTTAAAGAGTTGGATGTAGACATGGTGGGTATGGGCCCCTACTTGGAACACGTAGACACTCCTTTTTTCACCCTTAAAGAGACTTTGTGGCCTAAGGATAAAAGATTAGCAATGAGCCTGAAGATGATTGCCATTCTCCGCCTGATTATGCCCGATATCAATATTGCGGCCACTACCGCGCTGCAGGCCTTGGATCCTTATGGACGCGAAAAGGGGGTTTTGGCGGGGGCCAACATTATTATGCCCAATATGACGATGGCCAAGGTCAGGCAAAACTATCGGATTTACGACCTGAAACCGGGATTGGAAGAGGATGCCGAGCTTAGCAAGTCGCATTTAGAGGAAAATCTTGCCGCCATGGGGATCCGGATTGCCCGAAATGAGTGGGGAGATTCGCTCCATTTTGGGAAATGTTGAAAACTTGTTGAAAAAATGTTGAAAACTTGTTAATAACTTTTCAACATGCAAAATTTTATAAATTAATTAGTTGACGAGTTTTGCGCCCTTTCTTTGAAAAAAAAATTCTTAAAAATCGCCTCTTTATGAAATTTTTTGATGGTGGTATAGAAAATATTTATATATTTGCAGGCAATTTGGTATGCTACTGTTCAACCCTCATAGTACGCGTTCTGATGTTGCCCTTACAGAGGTTTTGCAACAAGTAGCAGCGACTCCCAAATACGAATACTTAAATGCCTATAAATCTGCGAGTTATAAAAATAACGATGGCCACTTTGGATTTTGCCAGGGTGGTCTTTTATATTGTATAAACCATCTTAACCAGACACGAATATGAAATTTACAAAGGGGTTACTTTTCATGATGCTGTTCCTGCTGCCTTTAGCGGTCTTGGGGCAGGCCTACAACGATCTTCAGTCCCGACAGGAGGAGAATGAGGTGTATCCCAAATGGGCGGCTAAAACCAATCTGTTATACGACGCCGCCATAATGACCTTAAATTTAGGCGTGGAGTTCAAGATAGCCAACAAGATGACTTTGGATATTCCCATTAATTATAATGACTGGGCTACAAACAAATCGATTTTTCACCACAAGGGAAAAGGAGAAGAGCTTCATAACGTTCAATGGAAGAACTTGTTAATTCAACCGGAACTCAGGTATTGGACCAAACAGCCTTTTGGCGGCCACTTTGTGGGCCTTCATGCTCACTATGCAACATATGGAGTAGGAGGCCTTTGGAATCCTCCCTTTTCTTCGCACATGCATACCCACCGCTTCGAAGGGTGGTTGGCCGGCGCCGGCATCAGCTACGGATACCGGCATAACTTTAACGGCAAATGGCATATAGAGGGGACGGTGGGATTTGGATACGCCTATTTGTCCTACGCCCAATACCCCTGCAACCACTGCGGCGTTAAAGAGAAAGATGTTTTAAAACACTACATTGGTCCTACCAAGATTGGGATCAATTTAGTCTATGGATTAGGCCCCAAAGCGACCAAAACGACCAAAACCAAAACGGCTCCTCCGGTGAGGACGGCTCCCGTGGCGCCTGTTGAACCCGTTTGTCCGCCGCCTGTTATTATCGTTGTCCCCCGTCAAACTCCCTACACTCCTCAAATGGGCGTCAGCTATTTGGTGCCCGAAGCCGAAGCCGTTAAGGCGCGGGCCGAAACGGGGAGCGCCTATTTGGATTACGAAGTGGGACGTTGGAATATTTTGCCCGATTTTAGAAATAACGCCGTGGAATTGCAGCGCATTCATGCCAAGATTCGGGAGGTGTACCACGACCCCGACGCCACCATTACCTCCATTGTTATAACGGGTTTTGCCTCTCCCGAGGGATCCTATTCGAGCAACCTGACCCTTTCGCACCGTCGGGCCCTCTCCCTTAAGGAGCACCTGAAGGCTGTGTACGACTTTAACGAGGGCCTCTTTAAGGTGACGGGCAGCGGCGAAGATTGGGCCGGCCTCGACTCTTTGGTCGCCTCTTCGTCCATGATGGAAAAATACCGCCTGCTCGAAGTGATCCGCAGTATGGATAATCCCGATCTCAAGGAGATCAGACTGCGCGGACTCTTTGGCGGATACCCCTATCAATTCATCAAAAACGAATTGTATCCCAAACTCCGCCGTTCGGACTACCGTATTAACTACACGGTGGCTTCCTTTGCCGTGGATAAGGCTAAAGAGATCTTTAAGACGCGCCCCGGCAACCTTTCGCTCAACGAAATGTACCTTCTTGCCAACACGTATGAAGCGGGCAGCAACGCCTTTAACGAACTTTTTGAGGTTGCGGTACAACTCTTCCCCAACAGCGACGTGGCCAACATTAACGCGGCCGCCAACGCCTTAGAGCGCGGAGACGGAGATTTGGCCCTGCAATACTTAAACAAAGTCGTCGACAAAAACGCCGCCTACTGGAACAACTTGGGCATTATCCGCTGGATGCAGGAGGATGAGTATGCGGCTGCCGATTGCTTTGCCCTGGGAGGCGCACAGGGCGCCCTGAACGCGGCAGAAATGAACAAACATTTTGAATCGTTGCAATATTATACGACCAATCCTAAAAATAATAACTAAACTAACTCCAAAAACTAAACAAACAAGTAAATCAATCTAATTTAAATTATTAACAACAAAAACCCAATTATTAACAAACATTTTTTATTATGAAAAAAACAATTTTAGCACTGATGATCATGGCTGCTGCCGTGTTCACAAGTTGTAACAAGGACGACTCTGCCAAAGGCGACGCCACCCTTATTGTAACCCTTCCGGCGCACATTAAAACGCGTGCCGTTGAGGGCTCTGTGGCCGACGCCACCAAGGCTGCGCTCCTCGAGACCGACCTCGTGTACGTATTTTTATGCAACAACGCCGGAACGGTATTGGTATTCGATGAATTTCTCCCCGGCGAAATAACAGACGGTTACAAGCGTATTGAGCAGGTGCCCGCCGCTACGAGCAATGTTTTGGTAGTTGCCAAAATTCCCGCCGCCGATGCGACAACCGTGGCTGCGCTCGATAACTTTAACGCCATTCGGGCGTATGCCTACAATTTGGCCAACCAAAACATTACCCCTACCCGCGCCGCTACCGACCCTCCCTTTACCCTTGTAGAGAATAAGACGATTTGGGGAAGCAGCACCAATATTTACGACGTGTCGCCCGACCCCGACGCGGGCGGAGGACATGCCCCCGGTACGTTTGATCCCGACCACCTTTACAAAGAGGTAGACATTCTGTTGGAGTCCTATACGGCTCGTTTTGAGGTAGGAACCGTGTACGAAGGTACGGGCGTGGCCAGCGTAGAACTCTTGGGCGTATGGTTTAACAACTTTTATTTGGACAACTCCCAACAGTTTGTGCTTGCCCCCACTGCCCACAAACACTTTATGGCCGACGATGTGTGGAAAGTAAAATCTACCAATGCTGCCCACACCGCCTCCCTGACTACCTACAGCCCGCGCAATGCCACTCCCTTTACCGAGTACGATGGAGTGCCTGCTTACGACGTAAGTGCAACCTTTAACCATCAATGTTTGTATAACGAAGCAGATGCCACGGTTACCCAAACCTCCGGCAGCCCTGTGTATGCTTTCCACCTTTTTGCCGGCCAAACGGATGACTCAAAAGTAGGCATGCCCCACCTGATTGTATTGGTAAGGGGTAAATATTCCGATCCCGATCCGCTCACGGGCGAAGACAGGTACTTTATTGGTTACGTAACTTTTGACCACTACAAGCTCACT
>WRJW01000141.1 GCA_009778375.1 Bacteroidota bacterium | reverse complement strand
TTTGGTTAATTTATTCCATTTCTCGTAAAAATCTTTTACATCTCCCGTGCGGTAATCGTCTTCTATTTTTACAATTTCGTTGCGATAAATAAATTCTTTACCTTTGAGTTCGGAGGCGTAAAGCATGATAACATCGGCTTTATTGCTGAATTTGAAATAGGTAAAAAGTTGTCCGCCGTCCTTTTTCATTCGGGCAAATTCTTTGTTAAACTCTTTGCCGTATGTTTTACATTCTATCAATAAATATTCAGAACCGTCATCGCGAGTTACGCAAATATCCAACCGTCCCGAAGTTCCGTGTCCTGCACCCCAAGTTTTTTCCAAAACAATATGTTCCGGTTTGTACCCTTTTTCTAACAAACGATTGACGCACTCCAACACTACAAAATTTTCGGTAGACGAAAAGTTTTGGGTACTCTTGCTGTCGGTTTTAATTTTATCTCCGTAGTTGAACCGCTCCTTCTCGAAATCCGCCTCAATAAGATAACCATCGGCATATTTTTTAACGAAAACAGCCGATGCGTTCTCTTTAGGGAGAAATCCCAGCGCTTGAATCAATCCTCTTCCCTCTATATTCATACTGTTTGTTTGACGCAAAGGTAGATATTTTTACCCGAAAGAGGGATGTTTTTTATCGATTTTGTGTAAGCATCTCAGTGTAAGAAGGAATTTGGCTCAATGCCTCCAAACGGTTTTCCACAGGGTTATGGCGGCAAAAATAAGTGTCCGTACCGTTGGTCAGGAGCAGGTAGGGTACTTTGAGCACACGGTTATATTGAACAATCTGCTCAAAAACAGATCGGTCTATGGGGATGGAGGGCGCTTTACATTCTGCCAGCAACAACGGGCGCCCTTTGCGGTCAAAAAGCACTAAATCTGCCCTGTAGGATTTTCGTCCCGCTATAAGTACGTACTCGCACGACATCAATTGGTAAGGCGCTCCGCAAACAGTGTGCAGATGCGCCACCAAAGTTTGGCGGACCTCTTCTTCGGGGGTAGGGGCTACCTCTTTTTGTCTTACCGGGTCAAACATCCTGCAAAAGTAAAAAAAAGGTCGTATCTTTGTTTTTCCACCTTTTTCTATGGCAAAACAAAGCGCAAAAGAGAGTCTCAGTCAGTACAAAAACATTCTTGCTGATTTAAAGGCCAAAAAGTACCTCCCTTTTTACCTGCTGATGGGCGAGGAACCTTATTATATTGACCAGTTACACAGGTATATAGCTGAGCATGTATTAACGCCGGAAGAAAGGGACTTTAACCAGGTGATACTCTACGGTTCGGACGCTAAGGTAACAGGACAATACATTGTAGAGACGGCGAGGCGCTATCCCATGATGGCTCCCAAATGGGTGGTGATTGTACGGGAAGCACAGTTAATCAAGAGTATAGAGAGAGAATTGGAAATATATTTGCAGCATCCGCCCGAAACCACCCTGTTGGTCGTCTGCCATCCTGGGAAAACGGTCGATAAGCGCACGACTTTTTTTAAGTTAGCCTCGACAAAAGGGGCGGTACTTGATTCTGTTCCGCTAAGGGAAGAAGAAGTAGCTGACTGGATCAGCCGCTATGCATCTGAGATGAAGATTGGTATGACACCGGACGCTTCTCTCATGCTGGCCGACTATTTGGGCCCGGACCTTAACAAAATCAGTATGGAGATGGATAAGTTGTTGGTAGCCCTGCCGACCGATTGTCGTCAAATTACCCCGGACCTGATTGAACAAAACGTGGGCATCAGCAAGGAACACAGTCCTTTTGCCTTATGCAAGGCCATATCGTTCAAAGATATGCCCAAGGCGCTCAGGATGGTGCGTTACTTTGGGGATAACGCCAAGATTTATCCCCTGCCTGTGGTATTGGGCGCTCTTTTTTCTCACTTTGCCCGATTGTTAAAATACCATGCCCTTTGTCAGGGTCCCTCCAGACCAAGCCGTGGAGAACTTGCCCAAAAATTGGGCATGAATCCCTATTTTTTAAACGAAATCGAAACGGCAGCCCAAAATTTTCCCTTACACAAAACGGCGCAAATTATATGGTTGTTACGCGCTTACGATGGACGCAGCAAAAGCAACGATCGGGGCGAAGCCACAGACGGCGATCTGCTTCAGGAATTATTATTTAAAATATTAAGGTAATGATTAAAAAAATTACGATTGTAGGGACTGTGGCTTTGTGTTGGGGGCATTTGTTTGCCCAACTCGGCGCCGATATACCCCAAGACCGGCAAATAGCCCAAAACTATTTTGTTCAGGTAAAAGCTACGGACGCTCCGGAGTTCGGCGATTTGATTATTCGTACCGCCCGCTTTTTTATCAACACCCCTTATGTGGGAGCCACTTTGGAAGTCGGAGATACCGAACAATTGGTCGTCAACCTCCACGAGTTGGATTGTACTACTTTTATGGAAACCTGTTTAGCCCTGAGTCGGGTGGTAGCGGCGGGAACTCCGGACTTTGAGGCGTATTGCCGGCAATTGCAGCAAATTCGTTATCGCGGAGGTGTTATAGACGGATACACCTCCCGCCTCCATTATACCAGCGACTGGATTGCCGACAACAAGGCGATGGGTATGGTAGAAGATATGACTAAAGCAGCGGGGGGGAGGCCGTTAAAAATGCAACTCTCTTTTATGAGCACCCACCCCGACTCCTACAAACATTTAAAGGGACATACCGACCGGATTGATTTTATGCGTCAAGTAGAAGCGCGCATCAACGACAGCGGCGATTATTATTATATTCCCAAAGAGGAGATTCGTAAAAATGAGCAAGCCATCCGATCCGGCGACATCATCGGTTTTACCACCTCCATGCAGGGCATGGACATATCGCATATAGGGATTGCTTACTGGCAAGACGACGTGCTCACGTTTATACACGCTTCGTCTACCGCCAAAAAAGTAATCATCAATCCCGAATCTTTGCGCGATTATTGCGCCGGCATCAAATCCAACACCGGCATCATCGTGCTTAGAGGTATGCCCGTTCTACCCGACGGGCAATAGAGGTATAGATTTCGTAGGATATGGTGTCCAGCGTTTGGGCCCAATCCAGGACCGTAAGGGCGGGAGGGGCTCCAAACAGCGTAACGGTGTCGCCTGTGCGGGCGTCCATATCGCTGACGTCTATCATGCACATATCCATACAAATATTGCCGATAGTGGCGGCTAATTTCCCGTTTACTAAGAACCGCCCCGCGCCTCTGCTCAACCGGCGGTCGATTCCGTCTGCATAACCCAACGGAAGGGTAGCAATGCGTTTGGGCCCGTTTGGGGTTTTGCCGTGCCGTCCATAACCGACCGTATCTCCATAAGGGATCTCCTTGATTTGGATAATAGGGCATTGCCAGGAGGAGGGGTGGCGCAACAAGGTGGAATCCACCGCGCTGGTTCCGTACATCCCGATTCCTATACGAACCATGTCAAACTGGGCATGGGCAAAACGCTCTGTTCCGGCCGAGTTTAAGATATGACGCATCACCGGATAAGGCAGGGCGTCGCACAGTTGCGCGCTTAACCGGTCAAAAAGGTCGATTTGACCTTGGGTAAAGGCGTCGTGCTGCGCCTCGTCCGCCGCCGCCAAATGGGAAAAGATGGATATGGGCGCAACGTAATGATTGCTTTTCAGATGTTTAATCAGCTCCGGAATCTGTGCCGGTTCAAAGCCTACGCGGTGCATCCCCGAATCTATGGCCAAATGAAAAGGGAGCCCTGTTCCTCCTTTCTCTTTGGCCGCCTGTGTATAGGCAAATAGCGCTTCAAAAGTATGGATCTCCGGATGGAGGTCGTAGTCGATAAGCTCCCCAAAGGCTCCAAAACCGGGAGTTAGCACGGTGATGGGGAGGCTAACTCCTGCTTTTCTCAATTCAATCCCCTCGCAGGGAAAAGCCACGCCAAGGGCATCGACCCATTGAAGTCGTTCCAAAGCTAAGGAGAGCCCAATAGCCCCATGGCCGTAACCATTGGCCTTTACTAAGGCCATGAGCTTGGTGGTTGGTGTAAGAAAAGAACGAAAATAATCGAGGTTATGTTTTATGTGGTCTAAATGTACCTGCAGCATAGATGTTATCGAATTATCTTATTAAAACAATGCCTGCACAGGGGTTCGTAGGTATCCTGTTCTCCCAAAACAACCAATTGATCGTTGGCGGTAAGTCGGTGGGAATGATGGGCCGGGCTGCCGCAATGGACGCAAATGGCCTGTACCTTGGTTACGTATTCGGCAGTAGCCATTAAGAGGGGCATGGGGCCAAAAGGTTTACCCAGATAGTCCATGTCGAGTCCGGCGACCACTACGCGGATACCTCTGTCCGCTAATTCTTTGCACACAGAAACAATGTGGGCGTCAAAAAATTGGGCCTCGTCGATTCCTACCACATCCACCTCTCCGGTAAGGAGTAAAATATTGCCCGACGAATCGACCGGGGTAGAACGGATGGTGCGGGCGTCGTGCGAAACCACCTCTTCTACGGAGTAGCGCACGTCGAGCACGGGTTTAAAAATTTCTACCCGCTGACGGGCAAAATTGGCGCGCTTTAGCCTCCGAATCAACTCTTCGGTCTTACCGGAAAACATTGATCCGCAGATTACTTCTATCCATCCTCTTTGGTTGGAACTTTCTACAAACATAAATGGTTCAGATTTTATGTACCTTTGTGGAATGGCAAAGATACATAAACTTTACATAGTTCCCACTCCCATCGGCAACCTGGAGGATATTACCCAGCGGGCCTTGCGCGTCTTAAAAGAAGTCGACTTGATTTTGGCCGAAGATACCCGTACCAGCGCCATCCTGCTCCGGCATTATGAGATTCATACCCACATTCAATCCCACCATAAATTTAACGAACATAAGAGCGTGGAGGCGGTGGCGGATCGGATAGAGGCTGGCGCAAGTATTGCCCTAATCAGCGATGCGGGTACGCCGGGGATTTCGGATCCGGGGTTTTTATTGGTGCGTACCTGTTTGGAACGAGGTATAGAAGTCGAAACGCTTCCGGGCGCAACCGCCTTTGTTCCCGCTTTGATCAATTCGGGCTTTCCTGCTGATTGTTTTGTATTTGAGGGATTTTTGCCGGTCAAAAAAGGGCGTCAGAAAAAATTTAAATTTTTAGCGGAAGAAGAACGGACGCTAATTTTTTACGAATCGCCTTTTCGTTTGGTCAAAACATTGGTAGATTTGTCCCTCTTCTTTGGGTCGGAGCGTCAAGCCTGCGTTTGCCGCGAACTTTCTAAAAAGTTTGAAGAACACCGCCGAGGCAGCCTGAGCGAATTGGCGGCGTGGTATGGGGAACATCCGCCCAAGGGAGAAATTGTATTGGTTGTGGCGGGAAAAGAATAAGGAACAAAATATATGTGTGCGCGGAGCAAGAGGAGGGGGAAGGGTTCGCAGCGGGACGCCTTGGGGATTGTGGTGTTGGCGCTGTTGGTGGTATTGGGTAGGACGTTGTTTGCGCCGGCGCCGATTAGCCTCCCTTTTCCTGCCGGCGTGGTTGGTGATTTTGGCGTAGAGCGTGCTGCGGATGAACCAAATGCGGCTTTGTTCGATTTTGATCCCAATACGCTCGATTCAGCAGGTTTTGTACAACTTGGTTTTTCTCCCTCCCAAACGCGCTCGTTGCTCCGGTATCGAGCCTCCGGAGCCCTGTTTCGCAAAGCCGAAGATTTTAGCCGAGCCTACGCGGTTTCGGAGCAGATGTACCAAAAATTATTGCCCTATATAAGTATTGAACCGACTCGGTCCCCGCAGGCGGAGAAACCTTCTGCAAGCCGTGCTAATGCAGCGCCTTCTTCAGGTACTCCTTTTCCAGCCACTTCTCCTAAAGAGGCGGCTCAACCTGTTATTGCTTCTCCAGCCACTCCTCCTAAAGCGACGGCCCTACCTGTTACTGCTTCTCTAACCGCTCCTTTGCAACGGGAACTCATAGAAATAAACAGCGCCGACACCTCCCGCCTCCAAAAAATACGGGGAATTGGCCCCTATTATGCCCAAAAGATTGTTCAGTACCGTCAGCGTTTGGGCGGATTTGTAGTTATGGAGCAGTTGATGGAAATTGAGGGAATCGACGAGGCGCGTTTTGAGATGATGAAGCCCCAAATCGAAATCGACTATGACTTAGTGCGCACCATCGACCTAAAAAGCGCCGACCAGGCGACTTTGGGCCAACATCCTTATATTGGCGCTTACGCCGCCCGCTGGATCGTACACTACCGCCAACAATTGGGCGATACCGTATGTACGCTGCCCTCGCTGCTGCGCCGGAATATCATCAAAGAACAGCAGGCAAAGTGGCTGGAGTATTATGTGGA
>WRJW01000140.1 GCA_009778375.1 Bacteroidota bacterium | reverse complement strand
TTGAAAGAGTTGATCAATAAAGACTCCGGTTATGCCGGCGGTATCGATTTCGATGGGTGGAATGGATATGTTAAACTTTTCTTCAACAGGAAGGTCAAGGAGCTGTACTAAGGTTAGGTAGTTGGTACGGAGTTGGTTTTGGGCATTCACTACCTGTACTTGTTCGGTGGCTAACTGGGCCTGCATCTCCAGCAAACTGCTTTGGGCTAAATTACCTGCATTTACCAGTATTTGGGTTCTGGCCACCTGCTCGCTTACACTCTCTCGACTCAATTTGGCTGTTTCCAAAATCTCCTGGGCCAAAATGACCTGCAAGAAAGTACGGGCAATGTTAATGGAGATATCGTTCTTAAGTTTTTCTACTTCCTGGCCCGATATTTCTAACTGGGCCTGGTTACTTTTAATGGTGTTTACTTTTTGAAGTCCATTAAAAATATCCACAGAAGTACTGATGCCGAGATTGCCGGTTTGGGTCAGTTTGTTATAGATTTCAAAATCAAAGGTATTGGCAGTACGGCCCCAACTTAAACTATAGTCTGACCCAATGTTCAGGTTAGGGGCCAAAGCCCATCGGGATTGTTCCAACTGGTTTTTATCCCTTTCAATCGACAGACTTTGCTGCTTGATATTCAGATTGTTTTCTAATGCGTATTGAATACACTCCTGTAGCGTCCACTGTTTTTGGGCGTAGAGTGTGGTGACGGCTACAAAGATCGTCAGCGTTAATGCTATTTTGACTAATTGGTTCATTGGGGCGAGGAATAATGTACAAAGATAATTGTTTTATTGATATAGAAAACGGGGACAGGTAATTTTACCCGTCCCCGCAAAAAAATAGCAAAAAAGTTCAAAGTACCGAAAGTTACCAAAAAAGAATAGTTATTTCGATAATTGTGGGCCCGGGATCGTAGCCCGGGACATTGGACGGGGTTGGTTGCACATACCCGCCGTCGATGGCCTTTTGCGCACTCTCTTCAAGTGCGGAAAGACCCCATTCGTTCTTCACATAATCGTTCATAATGGTTTTGTTTAATTGAAATTTTGAATTAGTACTCTTCCGACTGTCACAAGGATTCCATTATAACAGGCATGAATAAGGGCTGTATAAAAAATCGGATGCTGTTTTCTTCTCATGAATACAAAACACGAAAAAGCAAGCACATGACCACAGAATAATACTATTAAAAAGTATAATACACTTATCGTGTGTAACGAAGCAAAAATAATAGAGGATAGAATGATTGTAATGTAATAACGATATTTATTAGGGCGGAATATAATTTGGAAAATCTTAATAGGAAAATACTGAAACAGAACGGTTTCTATTAATGGAATGATAAGGGTTGCTATCCAAAAGAAAGAAGATGCAAGGTACCTGTTAAGTGCTCCCCCACTAGTTCCATTTATCCACCCGAGACAAAGAATATTTGCCAATAGATTGAATATTACCATCAAAAGTATTCCCAGAAGGATTACCTTTGTGATATTTAATTTATAATAATATGCGTATATCTTCCTCATGATTTATACTTCAAATAACCAACATTGGTGGTTATTAAAATTTAATGAGCAAAGGCGTTATAACTGTAGGAATTATCCCGCATTATATCTGAAACGGAACACATGGCTGCCAGAATTGCTTTCGTTGCCGATGCGCATAACGCACCAAGGCTTGCTCCAAGACCATAAACGTCTCCACCGGAAATATCCATCATTTCTTGGACAGTTATTTCAGTCATCTCAAATGTGTAAATGTTTTTCATAGGTAATAGATTTTATTATTTATTCCATTCTGCACTAAATCCGTCAACGAAACCTTGACAAAAATCGGCGATGACCCCTGCCGCTACTGCGATTTGAGCCACTTTTAAGATTATATCAATAAGGGCGTTGCCTCCATTGACAATAACAAGTTCTCTCTGTGAAATTTCGCTCACTCCACATTCTTTTAAATTAAAATTTTTCATAAAGATAAACATTTTTTTTGTAAATAAAATTTTTTGGGCACTACTTTGTATTGCGCACTACAAAATGTGCTTTCGGGGACAAAAATAGGGTGTTTCCGTCCGGGAAAAAGTACGGAAGAAAGAATATGCATTATCCGAGAGATTTTATGGCAAAATGAACATCAATAAGGAGGTCATTATTGTAGTAGAATGTATTGCGGTTGCGGGAATATTTGATCTCGGCGCCGCGAGAATTGAGTTCGTCGATGATTTCGTATAAGGTACTGCGGCTAATAGATAGACGTTGGGCCAATTCTTTTGGCGTGCCGGTATATCCTCGGCAAATCAGTTTGTTTAAAACAGAGAGTTTTTCTAAAAAATCAAAATGACTCATATCGGTTTTGTTACGTAAAGACCTGTGTTTGCGCTTGCCAGTAAGCAGCATATTGTCCGTTGATATTCAATAGTCTGTTGTGCGATCCCTGTTCTATAAGTTGTCCGTTGTGTAATACGTAAATAGTATCGGCTTGGGTAATGGTAGCTAAGCGATGGGCGATCATGATGATGGTTTTTCCACGGCCCCCGAGGTCTGCTATCACTTTTTTGATGTATGTTTCCGATTCAGGGTCGAGCGCAGAGGTAGCTTCGTCCAACGCCAATATTTCGGGATTTCTATAGAGCGCCCGCGCAATAGCCACGCGCTGCCGCTCTCCGCCGGAGAGTTTAGTTCCCTTTTCGCCAACCTGTGTGTGCAAGCCGGCAGGGAGTGATTGAATAAAGGATTGCAAGCCGATTTGTTCGCACAGGGCAAATATGCGCGAAATATCCGGCTCGAGATCACCCAAGGCAATGTTTTCCAGCAGCGAACCATCAAACAGGTCTATTTGTTGCGGGACAACGCCGATCAAATTACGCAAACTCGCAGCGGCAATATGACGTACATCCATGCCGCCAATACGTACATGCCCTTTTTGCAGGGGGTATACATTTTGCAGCAGGGCCAACAGCGAACTTTTACCCGATCCGCTCTCCCCGACTACGGCGCTGACCTTCCCCTTGTCAAAAGTGAGGTTGAGTCCGGTAAAGACGTCTGCCCGGGTGCCGTAACGGAAATGTACGTCGCAAAAGGTAATGTCACCCAACTCTTCTTTGACAAACGGTAATTTTTGAGTCTGCGCCTCGTGTTCCAAATCCATAATCTCAAAGAGACGGTCGGCGGCAATCCGCGCATCCTGCCAGTTACGGTTCATGCCAATGAGGTTGCTTACCGGGCCCATAAAGTAGCCGATGAGGGCATAGAAAGAGAGAAGTTCTCCAGGCGTAATATAATGATTAATAACAAACAGACTGCCCGCCCACAATAGAATAACGGTAAAGAGTCGCGATACAAATTCTGCTGAGGAACCTGACCATAAAGCCGTTTTACCCGATTGGTAAATCGTATGAAGCAATCGCACAAAACGAGTTTCGGTTTTAAGTCCCGCAAAATCTTCAATCCCAAAGCGTTTAATAGTAGTTACCGCATGAAGGGATTCTACCAAATGGGCTTCCAGTTCGGCGCTGTGTTCCATTAATTTTCGCTGGGTTTTGCGGTTGGCATGGTTATAGACCATATATATAATGGTATAGAGCGGAATTACGCAGGCAATGATCAGGGCTAATTTCCAGTAATAGGTGAACATCAGGATAAACGAGAGGATCAGAATCAATAACGACACCAACAGGTTGATCATGGTTTCATTGATAAAGAGGCGGATTTTTACGGCGTCGTTTATGCGGGAAATCACCTCGCCCGATCGCATATTGTCAAAAAAATTCTGAGGAAGACGCAGCAGGTGTTTATAATAGCCCAAAATGAGCCTAACGTCTATCTTTTGCCCCGTGCGCAACACAATCAAGGTTTTAAAAAAATTAATAAACAGGCTCGACAACAGCAGAGCCATCATTACTATCCCCAGTAGGTTCAGCAAATTCTTGTTTCCCTGAGGAATCACGTGGTCGATGATCTTTTGTACATAAATCGAGGTAGAGAGGCCCATTACGGTATAGATTACGGCCCCCAGCATGGCTTGGGTTAAATCCTTCAGGTTGGGGCGGAACAATTGCCACAGGCGAGCAGGCACCGACACCTTCTGGTTCCCCTGTTTAAAATCTTCCATGGGCGCCAGCAACAGTAGAACGCCCGTCCACATTGCTGTAAACTCCTGATAAGAATAGCGGTGCATTTTTCCGTCCGCAGGGTCCATGAGCGATACCGTTTTTCCGTTTGCTTTGTAAAGTACCACATAGTGCAGCAACTGCTTATTTACGATTATGTGGGCAATGGCCGGTTTGGGAATTTTTTGCAGCGGATCGGTCAACTTTTCTCCGTCTGATCCCAAGGCTTTTACCGCTTTTGCCGAAAAACCGAGTTGTCCGGCGGCCTCTACCATACCCAGCAGGTTTGTCCCCTTTTTATCGGTCGATGCTATTTGCCGGATGCGGGCTATGGGGATTTTTAGTCCGTACCAAGCCGCAACGGAGGCTAGGCAGGCCGCGCCGCAATCGGTAATATCGTGTTGTTTTACCCTCATATAGAAATATTTGGATTGAGCCATTTATCCATTTTGTCGTACAACCATTGAAAAAGGGTACGGCGCGTGACGATAAAGGTGATGCCAAAAGTCATGCCTTTTTTTAATCGACCGGTGTATCCGTTCTTTAGGCTTAGGCAGGTTTGTTCGGGGGTACAGATTACCTTGAAAAAGGGTTGATTGTCCAATAAAATGACATCCTGCGCAATATCGGTAACCTGCGCCTTTAGCATTCCCCATTCGTTGTAGTTAAAGGCGTCGATCCGGAGCAGGGCGGGCTGACCGGTTTGGATCAGGCCAATATCGCGGGGAGCAAGGTAGCACTCTGCCAAGAGCGTCCCGTCCGGAGAGATTTCCATAAGGGTTTCGCCCTCTGTTATATAGTTGCCGATTCTGAGTCCGGGTAGCTGTTGAATGTTGCCCGCAACAGGTGCAAGAATGATACCTTCGTGTTCTTGCAGGTAAAGTTGGGTTATGGTTGCTCGTACTTCTGTCTGTTCGTCATGGTATTTTTGCTGTTCCATGCGCCATTGGTTTATTTGTTCGCTATACAGCAGAGACAATCCCAGGAGGGCTTTTTCGTATTCATATTGAGCCTGTTCAAAATCTGCCAATGCGATTACATTTTGGTCAAATAAGCGTGTATCCCGTTCGTAATTCTTTTGTACTGCCCCAAATTGTTGGGCGCAGTTTTGGTAGCGGCTACAGAAGAGTTGATAGTTTTGTCTGTAAATATCTGTGTGAAAAATATTTAATTCGTTATAAATTGCTCCCTGCTCTTTACTGGGGAGGGTAGTAAGGAGGGCCAGGTCGGCAAGAAGGCTGTTTAATTCGTTGTCTCGATGTTTGGCGTTGCGCCATTGTTGCATCCATCGTTCTCTCCCTATAATAATAAGGGTATCTCCTGCCGCAACTTGTGCATGCTCTTTGAGTAATGGATTGAGGTATTGTATGTAGCCCGATCCGGATGCCTTTGGGTAGATTCGTTCGCCCATGGTTTTGAGGATCCCCTGCGCCTGTACACTCACGTCTACCTCTGTAAAAAACAGCGATACGAATCCGGTAATAATCAAAATCAATAGACTTAAATAGATGATTTTGGGAGTTCGGTTGTAGGTATGCAAAATCTGTTCTACCGAAATTTCCGTAAAAACAGAAGGCAATATTTGGGAGACATTTATCATGGGTGTAACCGGATTGTTTATGTAAGAAAAAAGGAGCCGCGACACCTTCCGCACACAGATCTTTCAGCCCGTACTAGATCTTCCAACCGCACTGGCGGCTCCTTTGGTTTTGCACTACAAACGTACCATCACAACTTATTTAGCCGTGGACAAAAGGTAAAAATCTGCAGGAAAAAAAATTTAAAATTGCTTAGTAGCTTGACAAAAAGTTCCTTAAATAGGGAAAAACATGATGGGCGATCTGTTCGACAGGGGCAAAAAATATAGAATTATGCGCATCCTGATGAGGAAAAAAGGGCCAAAGATGATCCATGGCCAGCAGAATCCAAATGCAAACGCTCAAAATAAAGGTCATTTTGACTAAGGAAAAGATCGCGCCAAGGAGGCGGTTGATCCATCCCAATAATACGATTTTGATAATTTTTTCAGTAAGCCGTCCGCCCAGAATTACGCCATAAAGTACCACCAAAAAGGTTACGGCAAAGGCCAAAATGGCTATGGTGGTTTGATCCGGATGTATCCATTGATCAATCCAATG
>WRJW01000139.1 GCA_009778375.1 Bacteroidota bacterium | reverse complement strand
TGCCGCGTAGTATCGGCAAAAGCGACCTCCGAGTTTTCCTCCTGATCCATCCTGAGGCGATGATCCTGAACCTTTTGGCGGGCGATATCTCTATCCTGTTGTGCCGAAGCCATTTGTCCCATTTGATATTTTACGTAGGAACGATTCATGTAGGCATTGGCAAAATCGGGATAGAGTTCTATGGCTTTGGAATAGTCATCCAAAGCATCGCGGTAGCGACCCGTTTCTACAAAGAGGGCGGCTCTGTTAAAATACGCGAGCACATTGCCCGGATTTATCTCTAAAACACGGTCGTAGTCACTGAGGGCGTTTTCGTAGTCCCCTATTTGGGTTCGGATCAACGCTCGATTATACCGGGTAAGGGCGTTATCGGGATCGTAGTGCAAAACCTGATCAAAATCTTCCAGGGTACCCTTAATGTTTTTCATGCTGTTGTACACTAAGGCGCGATTAAAATAAGCAAAAGTATTGGTGCTGTCTAAAGAGAGTGCATTGGACAAATCAGATAAAGCTTCCTGAAAACGTTCCTGTAAAACATACACACGGGATCGCCGGACATATCCTTCGGGGTCAAATTTGTTGAGCAAAACGGCCGTATTGTAATCGTCCAAAGCCTTTAGGGTGTCTTGCAAGTAAAGGTAGCAGGCGCCTCGGTTAAGGTAGGCCTCGCTTACCCTCGGTTCAAATTTAATAAACCGGTTAAAATCCGTTACCGCTTTTTCGAACTGCTGAGACAGTAGAAAAGTAACTCCCCTGCTAAAATAGAGCCCCGTGTAGCTGGGCCTCAGCGCCACCGCCTCTTCCAAATCCTTTAGGGCATCCTCGTATTTACCCATCCTGCTCATGGTTATGGCGCGATAATGATAGCCGAGGGTAAAAACGGGATTGATCCGCAGGGTACGGTCAAAATCGAGTTGAGCCCCCACAAAATCCCCCAAATTGTATTTGGCAATCCCCCTGAAAAAATAGGCTTCGTACAAGGTAGAATCTATTCGGGCCAGCATATTAAAACTTTCTATGGCCTGAGGATACTTACCCTCTTCCAGCAACTGGCGTCCACGGTAAAAGAATTGTTGCTTGTCGTATTGAGCATTAAGCCCCAAATAACCTGCCAACAGCAACAGGATAGTCCAAAAAATCTTCTTACTCTTCATGGCTGCAAGGTAGACATAATTTTGATAGCATGGCAAAACTATTTGAAACTTGCTACCGCGTACACATTATTGTCTTCCTCTTTGAGCTCTGCCACTAATTCTTTCAACTTGCCGTTTAGCCTGTTTTCACTATAGGCTTGCTTAAGTTCAAATAAATCCAATTCAAAAATAAAATCATTCCCTGATCTGTACATCCCTGATTGTGTAGGGCTAATTATAAACTCCTTGCCTTTGTAATCAGGTAAAAGGAGTTTCTGTTGGAATATTTCTCCGCTCTTTTTGTTTCGGATATAATATTTGGCCGGAAAAATACCGGGGTAAATATCTCCTTGACGCACAGTATAAATTTCTATGAATTGAAAATCTCCCAAATCTACGAAACAGTTTAAATAAGTCATAGGGTCAGTAGCATCAGCAAAAGGGATTTTGTGCAAAATGGGGGTTAAAACTCTATCTTTACCGTACAAAAAAACCGTGTCGTTTTCCGGGTTGCACAAAAGAACTCCTTCGGTACATTTCATCTGTCGTGTTATTATATCTGATAACGGCTCTCCTTCATAATTTATTCCTAAGAAAATGGGCTTCACCGGTAATTCGACATAGTCCAACACTGTTCCGTCCTTTTTTGAAATAAGGTAAAAAGGAGAAATAAGGTCGCTTGCAAGGAGCTCTTTATCACCTCTTCCGCTTCGCATTATTTCCATGTTGCCATCATAAAAAAAGAACGATGTATCATCAAAAGAGATTAAGGCGTCTACCCTTGTTCCTTGAGGCAGGCTAATTTCCCTTTTAAATTTTCCCTCAGAAGAATAGACTAAAATTCGGGTACCCAAAAACGAGGAAACATAAACATCATCAGCATCTTCTTCATAATAAACTATTGATAATGAACGATATTCTCCCGGTCCATTTCCCTTCCGATTAAAACGTGACTTTGGGGTTCCGTCCTTGTTAAAAAAAAGGATATTTCCTGACCAATAATCGGCAATGACTACCGTATGGGTGGTTAGGGTACTAATATAACCACGGTATAGATAATCCTCATCATTTGCATGTAGGTGCAGGTAGGTAACATCGGCAATATCGGTCAAAAGAATTTCCTTTTCGTGGTAAGTCTTTCTAAGGTCGATACAAGGCACATTGGGCTCTATTTGACGGCAGGAAAAACAAAATAAAGTAATGATTATTATTGCTGTGCTATTCAATATGGGAGTGGTTTTCATATAAAAAAAATACTATTTCCGGTAGTAATTTGCAAAAAAACAAAGCGTTAGAACTATACACTACAAACGCTTTGCCAAGAGGTGATTAAGCTAAAAATTCACATATGCCTTCTCCATACTTTCTTACACAATCTGCATCTGATGAACACGACCCTTTTTTACCTTTAGACGTAAGGCAATATCCGGAACCGCCGTCAAGGCTCGGCGGATCCCAACCACCCTTAGAAAGTTTCATTTCTCCGGGAGAAAGTACATTTGAAACAGTTCTTAAATTGATTTTCATAACAATAATTGTTGATTAGTTAATATATTGGGTTATTATTTTATGAAGACATTAATTTCAACAAAGGGTTGTATCTTCAATAATACAGTTCCCTGGTAATTTGTGTCCATTTATTAATTTCGTTGGAGTGACTCAATACTTCAAATCTTACGGCTGCAAGGTACGCATAATTTCAGAATTTTTGTTTCTTTGTGCATATTTAACAAAAAGTATGCCTCGTTTTTCTGTTGTTCTGCTCATCTTTCTGCTGTTCTTTTGCTCCGGCCTGTATGGGCAGCCGTGGATACAGACAGATAAAAACCTCAGTATCATCTCTCAACAGGAGTTGCGCACACATGTACGCATTTTGGCCGATACTATTGTTCGGGGACGGGCATCCGGAACTCCGGGTGCGCTGATGTCGGTACAGTACCTCATATCTTGTTTTCAAAAATTTGGATTGCAACCTTTTAATGGAAGATACTGGACACAAAGTTTTGCCATAGACAGCGGCCTCATCGGGCGCAACGTCATTGCCCTGCTCAAAGGTAGCGGTTACAGCGACGAATACCTGATCATTTCGGCCCACTTCGATCATATTGGAACCATCAACCAAACTGTTTACCCGGGGGCAGACAATAATGCTTCGGGGGTAGCCCTCCTCCTCCAATTGGCAGAGGTATTTGGGAAACGCGCCCAAAAGGGGGATCGTCCTATCCGAAACATCCTTTTTGTCGCCTACGACGCCAAAGAATTCGACATGGCCGGATCAAACCATTTTGCCAAAACCCTCTCCATTCCGGCCCGCAAAATTATCGCCAACATCAACATTGACCAGATCGGATGCGTATTGGAGCCTCCCCACCGGAACCCCGAATACCTCCTCGCCCTGGGGGCAGAACAACTGACAACCGACCTTAGGATGATTATCGACGTCTCAAACCGCTACTATGGTATCGGCCTCGATGTCGACTATTCTTTTTACGGTAGCCCCCGTTTTGCCGAACTTTTCTTTCAATTAGGCGACCAAATCCATTTGGCCCACAAAAAGATTCCCTCTGTGCTTTTTACTTCGGGCATACACGCCTATACCAATAAGCCCACCGACTTGCCCGCCCTGCTGAACTACGCCGTTTTGGAAAAACGAACACAACTTATTTACTTGGTAGCAAACGATTTGGCTACCAGAAAAACGTGGCTAAGAGGGCGGTAGCATACGGCCTGTAACCCTTCTCTACATTACCACCCGCCGTTCGGGAGCAGTTGGCGACTCCTTGAATATAAACCACAAGGTGTTGCCCTGTATTTTGAATAGCTCGAGAAGGAATAGAGGTTCCGGATTATTACTGTTTTTATATATAAAGGAATGTAGATATTTCCCTGGCTTAGGCGGAGCATCAAATGCCACGATTTCGAAACTTCCCCCCTCTAAATCGGTAATACGACCCATTTTATATCTATCCGAATTGAACAGCCGTTCCCCCGGATCGTCGCCCCTGTCCAGTATAAACATACCCGAATGATCTGCACACTTTTCTACCCTTGCCCCCTCTTCCCATTCCCAGCGCGGAGTATCATCTGCCATAAAAGCAGAATACTCATTTGTCTGATTTATAACTACTTGTATCTTATCTCCGTTGGCGGCCATAAAAGTAAGGGTATGACTCCGCGTTCCCAACTCTGGATTAGGAATAACCTCTGCGTTGACCTCTGTCTGATCTGCAGAACCGTTAGTGGGATCTATCGTTATCCACTCCGGAAGTTGATCAATATGTTGTAATACCCAGCCTACTGTACTTTTTACATTTAGTTTCTTTGTATCAAAACCTCCGCTAAAGTTAAGAACGTTTGGACTAACCGACATAACATTAGGCATACAGCAATCACTATTTGGCGTATTGCATCCCAAAAACAGCCATTCCGTTATGGCCACAAATAAAAATATCTTCTTCATGATAGTATCAATTATTATTAATAGACTGTTACATATTTCCACAATTGCAGGCTCCCTCCTGCGGAACACGCCTCAATCAGGTAGACGCCGGGGATTTGTGGTACAAAGAGGGGATGTGTAGAGACGTCTGCCCCGTTTATCCTGAATACGGTAAACTTCTCCCACCTGAACCCCTTTACCTTTAGAGGTACCGACGCGCCTGTTCCATAACTCTCTAATAATCCGTCAAATACAGGAATAAGCGACTGTATGGACTCAAACGCACACGACAAGGTTACTTTGTCTCCGGTATTGCCTGTTACCGTCGCGGTTTCTCCGTTGATGGTCGCCGATGTTAACCCCGTAAAGGTATAACCGTTTTGCGCCGTCAACGTAACGGTTGCGGTGTAGGAAATATTGTACCCGAAAGAGAGGTCGTTCGGCGTCCACGTTACCTGACCAATGCTAAAGTTGCCCACACCTGTGGCCGTCTCGTTCGGCGTGCCCCCTGCTACCGGTTCCGTTACCGTTACAACCACGTTGGTAATAGAGGCAGCGTTTACCGTAAGCGGATTCGTATTCGCCGAAAAAATACCGGAAGATACACCCACAACTGTACCGTTGTGCAACAGGGTAAGGAGGGTGCCCTGAGCAGGGGAGACGCTTATACTATTGGTTCCAAAATTCGAAAAAGGGACAACTTTACTTGTGGCGTCATTATATTGCAGCTTGACCGACAAACCTGTTAGATCCAACGTTTCGCCAAAAGAATACGTCAGTTTTGCGGGCTGGGTCTCAATGGATATGGCGGTAAGTGTCGCCGCAGTTGTGGCCCCAAAAGTATACGAAAGGGTAACCTTGTCGCCCGTATTGTCTGTTACCGTCGCGGTTTCTCCGTTGATGGTCGCCGATGTTAAACCCGAAAAGGTATAACCGGTATGCGCCGTCAGCGTAACGGTTGCCGTGTATGGCGTGCTTCCCTGGAAGGGGTCGTGCCCGGGATTCCAGCTAACCGTACCCATGCTAACATTGCCCGTACCCGTAGCCGTCGCGTTGGGCGATTCGCCCGGTACCGGATCCGTTACCAAAATGGCAACGCTACCGATGTCGGCCTCTCTTACCGTAAAACTCAGGTCTAAACTTGCCGAAATGGCATTACTTCCTGTTACCGTTGCTATGGCCGTATAGGTTCCAACACCCAGTCCGTCAACGGGTTTTACGGTAAAACTACCGGTGTTGCCGTAGACGGCAAGGTTGGCGATCGTTGTGGTGGAGCAGAGAAAAGAGGATGGATTGACACCTCCGAGGGTCACAGTCAGGATGCCGGTGGCATCGCTGCCGGTATTGGTAACGGTAACCATTTGCGGCGTAACAGGGTCATATCCGTAGGCTTCGTTAGAAAAAGCATAGGTTCCCGTTGGGGAAAGCGATACATTATGGGTAAGGGGGCCCGGAATCTGGATTTTGACGTATTTATCGTTGTCATCGGGAAGATACCTCGGAGCTGAAGATGGCCAAAGAGCACCTGCTCCGCCGGGATCTGTATGGGTGGCGTTTCTCCAATAAACGTAGGAAGTAGCTGGAGAGATGGGCGAAATGGAAAAGTTTGTATTTTCTGTATAAATGGC
>WRJW01000138.1 GCA_009778375.1 Bacteroidota bacterium | reverse complement strand
ACTTCAAACAGCGCCTTGGCAATCAATATCAATCCTGCGGCCAAACCCAAACCCAAAGAGACAATTTTTATAAAGTTATTCCGATTTTTCTTAAAAAGGGAACGAAATGCTAAGAAGAGGTTCATGGGATTACGGTTATTTTAGGATGAGGCGTTCGTTGTTTCCAAAGGTTTCGTAACTTGATACAATAACTTGCTCGCCTGCCTCCAAGCCCTCCAACACTTCGTAAAATTGGGGGTTTTGTTTTCCGATTCGGATGGGGCGTTTATGGGCGGTGGCGCCGTCGGGAGTGACAACGTAAATCCAGCGTCCGCCGGTGGATTGGTAAAAGGCGCCGCGGGGAATAAGGATCGCTTCGGTGGGTTGGCCTAACTCCAAGTTAAGGTAGTAGGTTTGTCCGGTGCGGATGTTGTCGGGGCGCTCGTCGGTAAAAACAAAGTCGGTTTTGAATTGTCCGCTCCGCACTTCGGGATAGACTTTGCGGGCGCGCAGGTTGAATTGGCGGTCCTGACGTTCAAAGGTGGCGCCCAAATCGGGACGCACGCGGTCAATATAGTGTTCGTCCACCATCGCCTCTATTTTATAGTCGGAGAGCACATTGATTTGTCCGATTTTTTGACCGGAACTGATCGACTGGCCGATTTCCAAATCGAGCAAACCCAATTGTCCGTCTATGGGCGCTTTTATGTTCAGGTTCTCTACCCGCTCGCGGATCATCCTCATGTTGCGGCGCATATTGGCCAAACTCTCTTCCATCTGCTCCACCTGTACGCCCCTAAAGATAGAATCCTGCTCCTGACGATCAATAACCAAAGCACGCTGACGCACACCATATTCATAATCCTCTTTGGATTGCAAATACTCCTCTTTGGAGGTAAGATTTTCTTCGTATAATTGACTGTATTGCTCGTATTTGCGCTTTCTTCGCTCAATATCCAAATCCAATTGGAGTTTTTCGCGGCGCAGGTTCAATTTGTCCTGCTCCATTTGTACGCGGGTATTGCGCAACCAATTTTGTTTTTCGGCTAATTGCGCTTCACTGTCAAGGATTTGCAAACTCAACATCGGATTGGTGAGGCGGGCAATCACTTCGCCCTGTTTGACCATCGTCCCCTCTTCGATGAGTTTTACCTCGACCATGCCCCCCTCTATGGCGCTCAACTGAATCACACTGATGGGTTGCACCTGTCCGTTGAGACGAATATAGTCGTTAAACCACCCTTTTTGCACCTTTTCCATACTTACCGTCCGCGCCTCGATGCGCAATGTAGAGGAGTGGTCTCCAAAAATCAGCCAACCCACAAAAAGCAGGACGGCGGCTGCTCCCAAAATATAAGGAATGTGTTTCTTTTTTAATCCTTTCTTTTTTTCGATAATTTTGTCCATGATATATAATTTTTTAATTTAATAAATCTACGGTAGTCAACGGCGTCCCTTCGTAATAGGCCACAATGCGACGTTGGGCATTCATCTTCATGAGGTTTCCGATGGTCTCTACCTTGGCGGCCAACAAAAGGTTGGCGCTGGTATAGAGGTCTAAAATCGATATGATTCCCTCTTCGTATTTTTTCTGATTCACGTCGAAGGCTAACGCTCTGGCCCGCTCTTGCTTTACAGCCTGATCGTAGGCTTTTACCGATGCGTTCAAATCCTGCACCGCCCTTTGTACCTCTTTATAAACCTCCTGCAACAAGTCGTTGTGGTTGGCTTCGGCAATGCGGAGGTTCTGCTTGGCGCGCTGTACATTGGCATTGCGACTTAAGCCGCTGAAAAGGGGAACGCGCAACGTCAATCCAATATATTCCGATGCGTTGTTGGAGATTTGCGTTTTAAAGGGTATAATAAAACCTTGCTCGTTTACGGCGGTATTGTAGTAGCGGGAATTGATGTCTCCGCCTAAAGAGAGGCTGGGAAAAAGCAATCCTTTTTGCATCGCTACCCTTGCCTTGGCCTGCTTTACCGCCAATGCAGAGGATTCGCTGTGTGGAAGGCGCTCTAAAGCCACTAAGTAAAGAGAATCCGCCCGTACCGTGGCGCCGACCATTTGACGCAACTCTTCGGGAGCGGCCTCAATCTCTATCAACTCGTCCACCGGAAAGTTCATCTTTCGTTTAAGATTTAAGCGCGCAATCTCGCAGTTGTTCTCGCAATTAATCAAGTAATAGAGGTCGGCAGCTTCTTTGGCCTCTGCTTCGGCAATATCGGCCTTAGCCTTGAGCCCCAATTCGACCTGTCGCCTCATCCGAACAACTTCTTTTTCACTCAGTTCTGCCTGTTCTTTTGCCTGTGCTGCCAAATCTATGCGGTAAAGCGCTTCGTAATAGAGTTGCAATACCTCCATCGCCGTATCGTCGGCCAATTTTTGGGAATCTTTACGTCCCTTTAACTGTCCATAACGCTCAAAACGGACATTGTTGAGGTTGGACAAACCCGCAAAAAGGGGCATGGAGCCACTTACATCTAAGTTACTTCCCAAATATTGAATATTGGTATAGGTATTGGTTTCGGGGTCAAGCGTCCGGCCAAAGTTATAACCTCCGCTTGCATAACCCGACAGGTCGGGCGCTAAACGGAACTTAGCGTCCCTTAGATTCAAATCCTGAATGCGGTTATTTGCCTGCTGCACCTCCATCTGGGCGCTGTGGATTACGGCGTAATCAATACACTCCTGAAGGGTCCACAAGGTTTGGGCGCGCAACCCTGCAGCGGTAATGAGGAGCAATAAAAGGGTCAAAATCGAGATTCTAAACATAACACATAAGTTTTTATGCCAAACTATATGGCCAAACTTGTGCCATGAATATTAAATCGCTAAAAATGAATAAAATCGCTATAAAGGCTAAAGATTAAAGTGTAAAAAAATTTGACGGCGGTGTATAGAAATTAGACAAAAATTCCTACTTTCGTACTTTATTTGCAGCTATGACCACAAAAGGCACCCTTTTAGTCGTGGACGACAGTAAAGCGATACTCAACGCCGTTTCCCTCCTGGGGCGCAGCGTCTTTGCCAAAGTCATCGCCCTCCCCTCCCCAAACCTCATCCCCTCCCTTATGGAGCAGGAATCAATCGACGTGGTACTGTTAGACATGAACTTTTCTGCCGGAGTCAATTCGGGCAACGAGGGGTTATACTGGCTCAAACGCATTTTGAAAACTCATCCGGACGTTCCGGTGGTGCTTTTTACCGCTTATGCCGACATTAACTTGGCAGTCACTGCGGTAAAAGAAGGGGCTTTTGACTTTGTTGTCAAACCTTTTGAGAACGCAAAACTTACCGCCACCCTCCTCTCTGCTTTGCAGTTGCGCCATTCCAAATCCGAAGTCAAGCAACTCAAAGAGCACGCCAACGCCCTCAAAGAGGAACTCAACGCCGAACAAACGGTAATATGGGGCGACTCCCCTGCCATGCAGGAGGTGCTCCAAACGATCAGACAGGTTGCCCCCACACAGGCCAACATTTTAATCACCGGAGAAAACGGATGCGGCAAAGAAGTTGTTGCCAAAGAATTGCATAAGCTTTCGATGCGCCGGAAAGAAATTATGGTAAGCGTCGATATGGGCGCCGTAAGCGAAACCCTCTTTGAGAGCGAACTCTTTGGCCACCTTAAAGGGAGTTTTACAGACGCCAAAGAAGATCGCGCCGGAAAATTTGAGGCAGCCAACTGCGGCACCCTCTTTTTGGACGAAATAGGAAACCTGAGTTACCCTTTACAGGCCAAACTGCTGGCTGCCATTCAAAACCGACAGATTACCCGATTGGGCTCCAACCGCCCCACTCCCATTGACATTAGACTGATTTGCGCCACCAACAAAGACCTCCGCGCCATGACGGCTCAGGGGCTCTTTAGAGAAGACCTTTTATACAGAATCAATACGATTGAAATTGCCCTGCCCCCTCTTAGGGCGCGAAAAGAAGATATTCTCCCTTTGGCAGAACATTTCCTCCGGCAATTTGCGGCCAAATACGGTAAAAGTCCATTTTCTATCAGTGAACAAATCAAGGCCAAATTCTGCGCTTATGGCTGGCCGGGCAATGTGCGCGAACTCCAACATACCCTGGAAAAAGCGGTCATTTTGTCCCACGGCACCCACCTTATCGTTCCCGACTTTTTGCAGGTTGTCCATAACAACCGCGAAGAGGAGACTTTGGAAGAGATGGAACTCCGCATTATCAAAAAGACGCTCTCTCAATACGGCAGCAACCTTACCGCAGCAGCCGGCAGATTGGGCATTACCCGCCAGACCCTCTACAACAAGATGAAAAAATACGGATTGTAACAAACATAAACATTTTCTCAGCTTACCCGAATGGACAAATCTTTTCCCGTTAAACTCCTCCTGCTCCTGCTCGCTATGTTATCATGCTGTGCAGCAGGTGTTTATTTGCTCTATTTGGAGCAGTATACGGGAGCTTGTATAAGTTTTGCGGGTATGCTGCTGTTGGTTTGGGTTTTATATAAGTCCATCAAGCAGGTGCATAAAAAGGTGGACTATTTTATCAACGCCATAGCCAACGACGACTATACCTTCCAATTTCCTGTTAAACCTACCCTCGGAAGCAGCACGGCCGATTTGAGCCGACAACTTAACAGAGTCAAAGAGGTGATGCAGCAAAAACGGCTGGCTATGCAGGAACAGGAGAAATACTACGAAGTGTTGCTGAGCAAAATCAATGCGGGCGTACTCTTAGTGAGCGAGTCCGGCCACGTCACGCAGGCGAACCAAAAGGCCTTATCGCTCTTAGGAAGAGAGGTTTTTACCCATCTGCATCAATTGCAATCCTCCATGCCGGAACTCTACGCCGTTTTGCATGCTATACGCTCGGGAGAGCAGCACAAAGTGGTTTTTGCCAACGAAAGGGAGCAGATAGAACTTTTGGTGCAGGCCTCTTTGGTCGCCCTGCGCAACCAAAAACTCCGAATTATTGTCCTCAACGACATCCGCCAACTCTTGGACGAGCAGGAAATGGAGAACTGGATCAAACTCTTCAGAATTTTGGCCCACGAAATCATGAACTCGATAGCGCCCATTACCTCTTTGAGCGACACCTTACTTCAGTTACACAACGACTCCTCGTCTGCCGATACGCTAAAAGAAGATACCAAAAACGGTTTGCAGCTGATCCACGAAACAGCCAAAGGGCTAACCTCTTTTGTATCCTCCTACCACCGCCTTTTGCGGGTGCCCACGCCCCAAAAAGAACGGTTGGAGGTATCCGATTTTTTAAACGGTATTGTAGTGCTCAGCAGTCACCTCCCCTATTTTGAACACATACATTTTAATATAGAAGTCTCTTCTGATGCCCCGCCTCTGTATGCAGACGAAAACCTGTTGGGACAAGTCATGATTAACTTGGTAAAAAACGCCGTACAATCCATAGAGCGCGCAGGTATAACGCAAGGAATCATCCATTTGCATTTCCAAAAATCTTTCGACGGAGGGGCGCTCCTCGAGGTTTCCGACAATGGCCCCGGTATAGCGCCCGAATTGGCCAATCAAATCTTTATGCCCTTCTTTACCACCAAAAGCGAGGGTTCGGGCATCGGCCTGAGCATTGCCCGTCAGATCATGCGCGCCCACGGAGGACGCATTCAGGTACATTCAACGCCCGGACAGATGACTAAGTTTTGTCTTTTCTTTTGTTAGAAAAAAAAACTACATTTGTCGTTTATTTCCATCACCCATTCCTATAGCTATATAAACATTTGCTATACATAAACATTTAATCCCAACTTACTATGACACAAAAAATCAGATCAAATCTGCATGTCAAAGGGACCAGCAAACGCTTTGTCCCTCCCTGGGCAGTCGGCCTCTTAGCCTCTGCCCTCCTCTTCGTTGCGCCGCAACCGGTGCATGCGCAGTTGTCGTTTACCGTAAATAGCCCTGTGCGGTATCAAGCTACCACTACTGTTACTATCAATCAAACAGGTTATTACTACATAGAGGCTTGGGGTGGAGACGGCGCTGCCACGTATAACCAAACAGATGCTGCCCGCGGCCAAAGCCTGCCCATACGCAGCTATTTTTTCTTGGAAGCCGGTGCAGTTTTATATGTTCAGGCCGGTGAGCAGGGGAAGTCGTCAACAGGACGAAATATCGTAAACGGAGCCGTTAGTCCCGGAGGAGAAGGAGGAAAAGGCGACCATTTTGGCAATGGATCCGACGGGGGAAATAGCGGTCAAAAACGCCATACCCCA
>WRJW01000137.1 GCA_009778375.1 Bacteroidota bacterium | reverse complement strand
GGAAAGTTATTGCTTTATGCCTACGGTTCTTACGGCAGTTCTACCAACCCTTCTTTTAACAGTAATGTTATAAGCCTGTTAGACAGAGGTTTTGCGTATGCTATTGCCCATATTCGCGGTGGCAGCGAATTGGGACGGGTATGGTACGAAGAGGGCAAATTGCTCAACAAGAAAAATACCTTTACCGATTTTAACGATTGCGCCCGTTTTTTGATAGCCGAACAGTATACTTCTCCTGCCGGCCTCTTTGCCCAGGGCGCCAGCGCGGGGGGATTATTGATGGGTGCGATTGTAAATATGGCGCCTGAACTCTACAAAGGCGTGATTGCCGGAGTACCTTTTGTTGATGTGGTTTCTACCATGTTGGACGCCTCTATTCCCCTTACCACTTTTGAATGGGATGAGTGGGGCGACCCTTCTAAAGAAGAATATTACGATTATATGCTCTCGTACTCTCCCTACGATCAGGTGATCGCTCAAAATTACCCCAATCTATTGGTTACTACCGGTTTTTGGGATTCTCAGGTGCAATATTGGGAGCCGGCCAAATGGGTAGCCAAACTGCGTGCCTGCAAGACCGATCAAAACGTGTTGTATTTGGACTGCAACATGAACGTAGGCCACGGGGGAGCCTCCGGACGATTTGAACGACTCAGATCTACGGCGTTGCAGTACGCTTTTATTTTGTCGCTGAAATAAGTTTGTTTAAAAAATGGCGTTTCTTATAGATAACTGCAAAGGCGAACACTGTTTGTCGCTCCTGAAACTCATCTGTAAATTGTTTGTATCTATATCAATGCCAGCGTAATCGAAGTATTTTACATAGTCGATTTCTTTAACGGTTTCTACATATTCCCGTATTTCGGAGATGGGCCCTCCCGCAACAGTTGCACACACCGCCCAATACTCCTCTTCGGTAAATCCCCTTCCTTGGGCAATGTGAAAATCGTAGTAAAGGCTCCTCATTACATCGTCAAGGCTCCGGATGTTTTGGGTAGCTTGTCGAATGGCCAAATCAGTCAGCAAACCAATTGTTTGCCCTTTTGTGTAGTAAGAAATACGGGTATCTCCGTTGGCGCTCCGGTTAAAGAAGTGGAGCCAAATATCGTAACTGCTCTGCCGCAAGCTCATGTGAAGCTTTCCTTGGGCGTTTTCTATTGACTGGATAGGGGCATTGTGTTTGCGCAGCGCCTCGTCGTTTGTAATTATGCCGGCACGTCGGAGTAATAGTCCTTCGTAATAAGAGGTAAAGCCTTCTGATATCCATAATCCCGAAGTAAATACTTCCCGGTCATAGTCAAAGGGGCCGAGTTCTATGGGGCGTATGGTTTTTACGTTGTAGAGGTGAAAATATTCGTGGGTAACAAAAGAGAGGAGGCTTAGGTAGGCGGTACGGTCACGGCCGCGAAAAGAGATGCCAAAAGAAGCTTGAGAATTTTTATGTTCCAAACCGCCTCCGCCCGGGCCCAAAAAGAGAAAGCAATAATGGTCGTAGGGGATATTTCCCATCATGGCGGTGGCGGCAGAAATGATCTTTTTGAGATCTTCTGTAAAAGAGGTTTCTTCCATATTTTCAGGAGTTTCTACGGCCATTTCATAACTCTTTCCTTCCAAATCAAAGAATTTTGTACGGTGGTTGCCCATGAGTACCGGACTGTCGTAAAGGGTATCAAAATCTTTGGCTATGTAGGTGTTTTTTTCTCCAGGAACCGGGTCTAAACCTGTAGAGATTGCTGCCCATTCGGGAGGTAGAATAAAAGTGACGGTAACGGGGAGTTCTTTATGATTATCAATATACATATAAACGCCGTTTCCGGGAATAAAAGCCCTTTCTGTGGTAACTTTTGCATCAGCAACACTTTGAGCATTGGCAAATACCCGATACGTTACGGTCATACTCGGTGCATCGCCATGCTGTACCAACCAGCCCGATTTTCCCACTTTTTCCCACCTCAGGGAACGGGAGTCGGTACAGGCCTCAAAATCTACAATATGCTTCGGGTAATCCATGATGAGGTAATACCCGGGCGCCCAAACGGGGAGTTTGAGCATAGTTTGCGTTCCTTCTAGTTCTGTGGCTGTTAAGGTAACTTTTAAATAGTTGCCGAGGGGGTCTATGTCCACGGTATAGTGCACCTGCGGTTGAGCAGCGGAAGATACCCATACAAAGAGGGTAGTTACGAACGACATCGTCCGTATTGTCTTATTCCACATACATCCCTTTTCTCGACAACAGATGGTCTAAATTGGCCAATCCAAAGGCCACAATGGCGGTAACTACCGAGGTGTGTTCCTGATATTCGGGAATGCTTTTATTGAAGGTGTCCCGCTCGGTATGCCAGATTTCGTTATAGGCAAAGTTGTAGCCTTTGGTGTCGGCAAGGCTAAATCCAAAAGTGGGCACTCCCTCAACGGCAAATACCGTAGCGTCTGTACCTCCAAATGAGGTAGGGCGGGGTCGTGGGATGGCTTTTTGTACGGTAAAGGGAAAATCGGGGTTGATTCGGTTGATAGGGGCGCAAACCTTTACAAAATCGTCGTACATGCTTTCGGGTACGCTGATGCCCGTAGGAACGGTGGGGCCGCCGTCTCGGTTAAAGAGGTTGGAAATCTTGTCCAATTCTTTTTTATGTTGCTTTACGTAGGCTTGGGCGCCCAATAATCCGAATTCTTCTCCGGCAAAAAGACAGAAAAGAATGGTTCTTTGGGGCTTGCCTCCCGCTTTCATAATGAGTCGGGCGGCTTCCATGGCAGGGGTAACGCCTACGCCGCAGTCAACGCCTCCGGTGGCTACATCGTAAGAATCCAAGTGTCCGCTGACCATCACATATTCGTTGGGATATTTGCTGCCCCGAATAATGCCTATTACGTTATGGTACTTTACCGGGCCGGGTTTAAAGTGGTTGCGGATGTCGAATTCCAACTCAAAATTCCTGCGCTCTTTGGCCATTTGGTAAATTACCGCATATTGATGCTCGTCTAATTTGATGTCGCAGACGGTAGGTAGGGTTTCAAAACTCATCTGTGGATTCATGGCAACGCTCCGATCCGACAGGGCAATAATGGGTAAGGGCGCCGACTGGATGATTCCCAGAATGCCCGCTTCGCACAGCTCTTTATAGAGCAGGGCAGGCTCCTCTTTAAGGGGAAGCAGGGGTTTTACTACACCGGTTTGGCGCATTTCCATCATAATTTCTCTGTTTATTAGGGAAATGGAATCATTGTATGCTAATGTTTTGGCTCGTAGACTGTCGGCTCTTGGAGAAGTGTCTATTGGGCGCCCGGTACTGTTGCCTCCAATGAGCACCCAAGCTCCTTTGAGGGCTCCTTTCATTTGCAAAAATTCGCTTCGACTCTTAGGTTCTATCCATACATGCCCCTTTTGAACCCCTTTGGTTCCGGCGGTATAGGAGGGGGTGGCAAAGTGCAAAATCATCCCGTTGTCCGACAGCATCCGCCCAAACCAGGGGCCTCGGTTAAATCCGACGGGCACCTCTCCCGCCTCTTCTATGGATACTTCCATACCCCATTCTTTAAATTTGGAAGCCGTCCAGGTAACGGCATTATTGTAAGCATCGGAACCAATAGGCCTACCGCCGATACGGTTGGAGAGGATGTCGAGCCAATGGGTGGTTTGGTTGTCGGTGGTGCCGATTTCGATCATTCGACTAATAACGGCATCCTGAGCAAAAAGGCCAAAAACGCACAGTAGTGCAGGCAGTAAGAAAAAAAGACGTTTTTTCATGTTTATACATTTTATGGGTGCAAATATATAGATATATTCGTACCTTTGAGCCTTAATGAACTATTTTATGATCCTTTCTTCCCCTCAAAAAGAAATCTATGCCAAAGAGCGTTTCAGCGCCTCAGAGGCGCAGCGTTTGGCTCAGGAGATAGCGTTTGGTCCGGTGGTCTTTCAGGTATCGCGGTTGATGGTTAAGTTTGGCATTCTGGCGTTGTTGTCCGGTAGTAAAGAGGGCTTGACATTAGAAGAGATTGCCCATCAGGCCGGAGTAAGCCGGTATGCCGCTCAGGTCTTGCTCGAATCTTCTTTGACCATTGGTACCGTTTTACTGAGAGAAGGTAAGTTTCATATAGCCAAGACGGGGTGGTTTTTGCTTAACGACCAAATGGCTAAGGTCAATATGGATTTTAACCACGATGTTAATTATTTGGGCCTTTTTGATTTGGAAGAAGCCCTGCTGAACGTGAAACCCGAAGGACTCAAAGTATTCGGCAACTGGCCGACTATTTACGAAGGCTTATCTCAACTGCCGGAACAGGTACAAAAGTCATGGTTTGGTTTTGATCACTTCTATTCTGACCACTCTTTTGACGATGCCTTGCCCCTTGTTTTTGCCTCATCGCCCCAAACCATTTTGGACGTGGGGGGAAATACCGGACGCTGGGCCTTGCGCTGCGTGGCGTATAATCCCGATGTGGTGGTAACCATTATGGATTTGCCCCAACAGGTGGAGTTGATGCGCAATAAAATTAAGGATAATCCCAATGCCGATCGGATTTTAGGGCATGGCATTAATCTGTTGGATAAAGAAACTCCTTTTCCTCAGCCATTTGACGCGATTTGGATGTCCCAGTTTCTCGATTGTTTTTCCGAAGAAGAAGTCGTAAGCATTCTCTCGCGTGCCGCCCGCTCCATGACAACCCAAACGTACCTGTACATCATGGAAACTTTTTGGGATCGGCAAAAATACGAAACCGCCTCTTACTGCTTAGCTCAAATCAGCCTCTATTTTACCGCTATGGCTAATGGAAACAGCAAAATGTACCATTCGCGTGATATGGAGCGGTGTGTACGAGAAGCGGGCTTGGAGGTAGTGAAAATGTACGACGGATTGGGATTCGGGCACACTGTTATGAAGTGTATGAAAAATTATTAATCTATTAGATACGTGTATCATGAAAAAATTAAGCAACAAAAAATGGAAGTTGGGATGGCTGATGGTAATTGCTTGTGCCGGATGTGCCGGAAACCCGTCGGGAAACGGGGAACAACCCTCTGTGCTAACCAAAACGGATGATGCTGTTTTGACCTATCTCCTCCCTGCTCCCCAAATGGAGGGCAAAGTAAGCGTAGAGACGGCCATGGCCCAACGTCGTTCACAGCGGAATTATCAGGATCGGGAGATTTTGGCAGAGGAGTTGGCCCAGGTTTTATGGGCGGCATACGGCGTAACCAAACCGGATACCGATCGTCTTTTTTTGAGGGGCGGATTCCGTACGGCTCCCTCAGCAGGGGCATTGTATCCGTTTGAAATTTACGCGGTTGTGGGAAAGGTAAAAGGCATAACCCCTGGCGTGTACAGGTATATTTCCCAAGAACACAAGTTGGTACAGACTATTGAAGGCGATATGAGGGGAGCGCTGCGCCGGGCTGCTTTGGGTCAGGCCATGGTAGAAGAGGCGCCGGTGACGGTGGTTTATGCCGCGATTTTTAGCAGGATGACGGGCAAGTATGGAGATCGGGGACGAGAAAGATATGTGTGTATCGATTTGGGGCATTCTGCCCAAAACATCTATTTACAGGCCGAATCTCTTCATTTGGGCACTTGCTCCATTGGCGCCTTTGTAGATGATCGGGTAAGCGAGGTGCTTCAACTTCCGGAAGAGGAAGAACCACTCTATCTAATGCCGCTGGGCCACTACGAGCGGCAACAGTAGCCCTGTTTGGTCTTCATAGCTATGAAAATCAAACCTTTTTCCTTAGAGCGTTATTTTGCCAAATACGAATTTACGGCCCCCTATTTGCTCTGCTGTTCCGATTGTGAGGCCTTAACGCTAAACGAACTCCTCTCCTTATCCGACGAGGAGACGATGAGGATTTGGCAACATTTGGGGCTTGGATATACCGAATCGATGGGGCATCCCCTGTTGCGCGAAGAGATTGCCCGATTATACGACTGCATAACTCCTCAGGAGGTATTGGTAGCTACCCCCGAAGAGGGTGTTTATATGGCCATGCAAACGATCCTGCAAAGAGGAGACCATGTAGTAGTTACCGGACCGGGGTACCAATCGTTGTCAGAAGTAGCGGTTTCGTTGGGATGTCAGCTCTCTTTTTGGATGCCCGAATGGAAAGAATCTATGGGATGGAAATATAAGACCGAAGACCTATATGCCCTGATTACCAAAGAAACCAAACTCATTGTGGTCAATTTTCC
>WRJW01000136.1 GCA_009778375.1 Bacteroidota bacterium | reverse complement strand
ACGACCCAATGGAATGTATATAGGAAGGGGAGATACAAGCAGCAGAGAAACAATAATCATGAAAAGGAAAATTTTGGCATACTGGGACAAATTACTCAACCTCTATTTTAACGACTCCTCCCTGTCTGAGGAGTGGAGGAAGCGGGTGATGAGGCTGTTGGCTCAAGATTTATTTGAAGAAGAGAAGTCTGCCGCATTAGAAAAGTACTTTGACAAAATAGTAGATATAAAAAGGGGTGATTCGGTCCAAGTTGAGTTGTTAATCGGATCGGACGCCCGGGTGCCTGAGCGCGCCTTTGAGTTGCTAACGCCAACCATTCAAAAAGATGACGTGCCACAGGTATGAGGCCAATCGTCGTTTGGTGGTCTTGTATCGCAGGCCTGTGGGTGTAGGTCTGGCGATGTCGGCAGCAAAAGAAAGCGCGCAAAGGCACCCATTTTTTTAAGAAAACAGAATCACAAAACATAAACACCAATTAAAACCAAATTTTTTATGAAGACAAAAATCTTTACCATCGCGGCTCTTGCCGCAGCCACCTTACTTGCTTCTTGCATGAAGGAGATTACCAATGGTGTAAAAGAGGGCGAACCTACCTATTTAGGCCTCTCTTTTACCTTCCCTGCCAACAGCAAAGCCGGCACCAAGGCTACGACCGATGACAATGCCACCGAGGCCGAAGCTGCTTTTTACACTGCCGACGTGTTTATCTACAACACTGCTACAGGTATGCCTGCCAATTATGCCCATTTTGACAGCTCCGATTTTACCTTTACCGGCGCCAATGCCACTCCGGATGCAGACAAATGGACCATGAATTCCGGAAAACTGATTCCTACCACTACCGGAAACAAAACGATTATCGTAGGTTTGAACCTGCCTGCCGATATGTTGGCAGAGATCAAGGATCAATCTTTTCCTGCCGTTGCAAAATTGGTGGACTTAGCCAGAGCTACCAGCACCTCTGCCGGCTTTGTTATGTTTAGCACTGCCCCCAAGCAAGTTACCTTAGTTAAGGAGCCTGGCTTCACCGGTGAAAACGATAACCATCCAACCGTTCAGGTTGAGCGCATAGTGGCCAAAGTTGCCGTTAAAAAGTCTGAAACCATCCAATACGTAGGCGGCGGTTACATGAAGAGCTTGGAGTTTGAACTGAACAACATCAATAAAAAGAGTCTCTATATTCGTCCTGTGGATAAGAAAGACCACAACTGGGTTTCTACTCCTTCTACCGGCGACGATGCCCTGATAGATGGACGGACTAATTTTATTGCTGTTAATGAGTCGAATACCACCGTAAAAAGCCTCTCTCCCAAGTATTGTTTGGAAAACACCACCCAAAACTTTTTGAAGGGACAAATTACCCGCGTCAGCGTGCGCGGAACTTGGGTTCCCGGAGTGGTTAAGGTATATGCAAACGGCACCAGCAAAGCCGAAGGTTATGCAGACGATCCTATTGCCGATACGCAAGTGGCCCAAACTTTCTATGCAGTCACTTACAACAATGGCGCCAGCAGGGGGTACTTCTTTAATCAGGCTGTGGCCAATGATTTTGTTGCCGATAATCCTGGCGCTACGCTCATTACCTACACCGGCGGCGTTTGCTACTGGGATATTTTCCTTAACCCCGCCGAAAACTTTGACGTATACCGCAATGATTTTTACCTCTGCACCATTACCAAAGTGATGGTCCCCGGTCGTCCTACGCCCGAATTGCCGGATCCTCTCTTGCCTCCGACTCAGACTACCGACATGATGGTTGATATTGAGATTCTTTACTGGAATCTGGTAGAACAATCAGTTGTACTTGAGTATTAAGTAAACTAAATGCCAAAAACAGGAAGAGGCCCGTCGGGCCTCCTCCTGTCGGAGGCATAACTTCCCAAACACCCCCCCAAAAAAAAAACACCCAACCATAATACCAACAGGAAAGTATGAAACAAACGCCACATAGCATAGTAATAGCCTCGGTATTTATATTCTCGATGCTTTTATTTTCCTGCATCAATGAGGATAACTACGACTGTCCGGAAGACGTCAGGGTCTATTTTTCCTTAGTCAGCCCCGAAAGCAATCCTGCCGACGTAGATCGCATGCACCTCTTTGTTTTTAACGAGAGAGGTTATTTTGAGCGCGAATACCGCGACAACCACATCGCCAAGTTTGGTCCCGAATATTACATCCATTGTGTAAACATGATGCCCGGCAACTATCGCTTTATTGCCTGGGCCGGGAAAGACGACAACCACTATTCTACCACCCCCGCCTCTTTTGTAAAGGACAAAACTACCTTTGCAGAGGCCCTGGTAATACTTAAACACTCCGGCAACCTTGTTACCGCTACGCCGCACCATCTCTTTCATTCGGAGCTGGCGGCAACCGTTAAGTTAGAGAAAATTCAGCGTTTTTATATGCCGCTGGCCCAAATAACCAATACCGTAAATATTCGTACTACGGGATTGCCGACCGACGATAACACATACCTCTATAATATTGCAGACAATAACTGCATCTACTCTTTTGACCGTTCTTTTGTCCCGCATTCGGAGCATAGCGCCAACGAGACATTTACCTATACAACCCCCTTTCTCAAAGACGAAGCCCAACAACTCATGGGATCGCTCCAAATATTGCGGTTGGCCGCCAATCGCCGTATTCCCCAATTAGAAATATACAACAAAACGCAGGGTAAGGTACTCTATCCGGTAGACGATCAATCCGGAGACCTGATCGGACTGATCCTGAGGGCCTACTCCCAAAACGATTTTGAAAACACCCACACTTATAATATTGTACTGCACTTTACGGGAGACGACAACACCGGCTATAAGGTAAACATTACCGTCAACGGCTGGGAGGTAAAAGAGCAGGATGGAGAACTAATTGATTAACAGATATAAAGAAAAATATATATGATGAAACGCATAGTAAGCTACTTGTTGCTCCTGCCCCTTATGCTGGCAGGATCCTGCATTAAAGATCATTATTCTGTCGATGATACCGTGTCTAATGAGGGAGAAAAGGAGGTTATGCTAAAGATAGCCGTACCCACTTCAGCGCCCCAGGATGCTCCTACACGTTCCATTGGATCTAATCAGGAGAATACTATTGAAACCCTTGATGTGCTTGCTTTTAAAAAAGTTGGCGGCGTGGAGCGGTTTCAGTACTGGTCCGAAGGGAAAAAGGGGACAGGACATATAGAAGGAGCCTCTTCGCAAGCCTTTAACGTTAAATTGCAGATACATGATTATGATCAGCGTTTTGTGGTTATTACCAACGCCCGCGCCAAGATCCTTGACTTAGTGGGGCAAGCCGATTGGGGCAATGCCGATAAGGAAACGATGCTTAGTCTGTTAGAAGAAAACCTGGGCAGTACCGGTCGCTGGAACGCCATCAGCAATGCCAATTATTCCTCCATTCCCATGTGGGGAGAGACGGAATATATGACCATTCAAAGTGGCACGGCTACTTTGGGAACCATCTATATGCTGCGTATGGTGGCCAAGATAGAGGTAGAAGTCCATTCAAATGTAACCAGTGTATTCAAACTCAAAAGCGTACACCTGTACAACACCAATACTTCCGGCCGTATAGTGCCAAAGTCTGCCAATATTGTAAACATGAAAGCGGTCGCTCCCTCATTGCCCGCTTCTGTGCTTTTGGATCAAACTCCTTTGGCCTATTCCGGTTCCGACTATTTTACCGCTCCAAGCGTCTTGGATATAGCTATGAAAGGGTCGATTTACCTCTTTGAAAGGAGCGCCCTTAATACCCCAAACAGTTTTTTGGACGAAACGTGTATTGTGGTGGGCGGTCAATACAACGGCGGTGCGGTTTCGTATTATCGCATTGATTTTTTGGATGCCAACAACAAACATATAGACATACTGCGCAACCACGCCTATTTGTGCAACATCGTAGAGGTAAAGGGGCCTGGTTATCCCACCGTAGACGAGGCTTACCGGACCAAATCGTTTAATATGGTGGCGAATGTCCTCTTTTGGGACGACAGCCAAATTTTAGAGATCGTCTTTGATGGTCAAAATTATCTTGGCGTGAGCGGTAATCCGATAGAGCTTTCGAATGACGCCCACGACGATCTGCACGTTTGCAGCACCATATTAATAGCTACAGACGTCTCTACAGGCTGGAAAGCAACCATTTACGAGGACGAACTGGGGACGGTTCCAGCCCCCGTGGACGGCTCTTTCTGGTTAGGCCTTTTGCCTGCCTCTTCATCGGGCCCCAGCGGAGCCAACCCCGACATCGTTGACCTGATTACTACGGAGAACACCTCCGCTATTCCCCGAACGGCCTATATCCATATTCAGGCGGGGCGCCTTAGGTATGTGGTAACGTTGATTCAAAGCACCGCGCCCGGACTTGTCACCGTGAGGCCGGAAGAATTTCTCCTGCCCAATACGATTCCGATGTTGGAGAATTTTGAGATGAACGTTGAGTGCAAGAGGTCGGACGGATCCCCTGACCCCAATGCCAATTGGACCCTTACGGTCGTTGACGACTCATGGTGCCGTTTGGCAACGGATCCCAATGTTCCTTTTGGGAGCGCTGAAAAGCATATTTTTGGCACCGGATCGACGCTTCTCTACCTTATTGCGGAGAACAATGGAAGTCTTCAACCAAGACAGACAGTCGCCAAGTTGCACACTTCGGCCTATACCTACGATGCCGTTAACATTACCCAATGGGGCAAGCACAATGAGGGCCTTGTTGGCGACAACGAAGGCGCCGGTACGCCCGTAAGCTCCCAAACGTACGTGGGGGCATTTTGGAGGGGCAACGAAAAAGGGGAGCGCATTATTCATATTGAGGCGGGCGCTCATGTGGGTGCATGGACGGCTACGGTCAAGTGGGCGGATGCACGTTGGGGAAATAATGACGGCGTAGTGCTCAGTACCGATATGGTAAGCAACGCTTCCCTCAGCAGTCGCGGCATATCCTTTACTTCGACCATGGATCCGGATTTGTACGGCAGTGCCGAAGATTATGCGCTGACAGAATACAATACTACCATCTACGGCGATGTGGTAAACAATTACATCACTTTCCGTATTGGCTTGAGATCTACCTATGTTCCAACCGCCAATTACCCTGCCCGGTATGCCGTGGTACTCCTTGCCTACGCCGACAGCACTTTATACCAAAAAATCTATATCCGTCAAGGAGAGGGGGCCGACTATTTGATGACCAAGGGCGATGCCATCAACAGTGGAGGAATGAACAGCAGCATCCGTCCGTCTGCCGTCATGTTTACCCCCTACAACCTTACCAAATCGGGGAATTTAGACGAGGCAGCGCTACAAAGAAACGGAACTTTTACCGACTATCCGACCCAGGCAGGCGCCTTTTTTCAATGGGCCCATACCGGGATGAGCGGAGATCGGAGGCGGTATGCATGGAACCCTTATACACTTTCGACGCCAACAGGCTGGAATACTAATGGAGGCGGTCTGGGTTTTTGGAGCATCCTTGCAGATGAGCAGGAGGTTTGCCCCATCGGCTACCACCGCCCCAACGACGGATCCATTTCGGGCGACGAATCGTGTATTTCTGTTTCGGGTTCCGAAATGAGGCAGTCGCTCTTTAGTTCCCCCGGAAATTCCTATAATTACACCAGCAACGTGACCAACTCCATTTGGGGCTATTATGCAGACGGTTTTTTTGACCGCCGCCGGATTGTGAACGGAACAACGGTGATGGCCAATAATCGCAACGTAGCATACGTCGGAAGAATATTTTTTAACCCCTTGGGAAGCAGCGAACGTTATAATGCTTCGCTCTTCTTTCCCGCCGCAGGCTTTCGCTACAATACCGTCGCCGGCGTTACGCCGGGAGGAGATCTCCATGCCGCCGGTTTGGAGGGAAACTACTGGTCGGCTTCCATTAATCGGGAAAATACAAACCGATACGGTTTGGGAGTGCTATTAAGGGAGACAACGGCAGGCACCTGGAGAACCTACGAAACCGCTGCCCTGTCGGTGCGTTGCGTAAAGGATTAATTTAGATGAGAAAGTCATGAACAACAATGCCTTAATAGTTATGCCAAGAGAGAGTTACTCCATAAACGAGGTGTCCGAACTGTGCGGTGTCAACGTATGGACCCTACGATTTTGGACAGATCGGTTTGAGATGATTAAACCCC
>WRJW01000135.1 GCA_009778375.1 Bacteroidota bacterium | reverse complement strand
CTTGAAAACAGTATTTACTTTGAGCTGGATTTACTCGAATTAAAGGAGGCGTACGACCAAAACAGGCTCAGCGGCAAACTAAAAGAATTAGTGGCCATCCTTAAAGAGGATGATAACAATGTTTATGTAATCGCGAAGTTTAAATAGAAAGTCTTTCGGATGGCAGCAGGGCATTATGGAATGAGCTACAGATGAATCACCGCTCCGTGCGCGGCAGCAGCGGCTTCCATAATCGCCTCGCTCATAGTAGGATGTGGATGTACGGCATGGAGGATATCTTGGCCCTTGACACCCAAGTTTCCGGCCGTAACCAAACCCGAAATCATTTCGGTTACGTTAGCGCCAATCAGGTGCGCCCCCAGCAGTTCATCGGTAGCGGCGTCAAAAATCAGTTTGATAAATCCCTCCTTTTCTCCGGCAGCGGCCGCCTTGCCCGAAGCAGTAAAGGGAAATTTTCCGACCTTAACCTCCAACCCTTTTCCTATGGCCGCTTTTTCGGTAAGCCCCATGGAGGCAATTTCGGGAATGGTATAGGTACAGCCGGGGATATGGTCGTAGCGGATGGGGGACGGATTGAGTCCGGCCATTTTTTCTACACAGCGGATCGCCTCTGCCGAGGCTACATGGGCAAGGGCAGGAGTGGCCAACACATCTCCAATGGCATAAATGCCGGACACATTGGTTTGATAATCTTCGTTGACCTTAATGCGTCCGCGCTCCAAAACAACGCCCAATTCTTCCAGTCCCAACGCTTCTGTATTGGGGGCTACGCCTACCGCAGAGAGTACCTGCTCCGCTTCTATCTGCTCTTCGCCTTTTTTGGTCTTGACGGTAAGGAGGCACAAATTGCCGGAAGTATCTACGGCGGTCACCTCCGACGAGGTCATGACTTTTATGCCCGCCTTGCGGAACGACCGAGACAACTGCGCCGATACTTCTTCGTCTTCTAAGGGTACAATATTGTCCAAGAACTCAATAAGCGTTACCTTGGCGCCCACGGCATTATAAAAATAGGCAAATTCGCTGCCAATGGCGCCCGATCCGATAATCGCCAAAGAAGCGGGAATCTTTTGGGGCACCAAAGCCTGATGGTAGCCGATGATCTTTTCTCCGTCTATAGGGGCGGCGGCCAACTCGCGGATGTGGGCTCCGGTGGCGATAACAATATGCTTGGCCTGCAGCTTCTGTATGGGAAGATCAACCGGTTCGGTCAAGGTGACTTCTACACTTTTATCGGGTAAGATTTTGGCCGCTCCGTATATAACTTCGACCCCATTTTTTTTGAGCAAATAGGCCACTCCCTTGCTCATGCCGGCGGCCACTCCCTGACTGCGGGCGACCATCTGCGCTATATCGGGGGTAGCTTCACCCGTAAGCGACACTCCATACTCGCCTGCATGACGGGCGTAATGGAGCGCCTGAGCGCTTTTTAAGAGGGCTTTGGTGGGGATACACCCACAATTGAGGCAAGTGCCTCCTAATTCCATACGTTCTACCACTGCGGTATTAAACCCCAATTGGGCCGCCCTAATAGCTGCCACGTAGCCTCCCGGGCCGCTTCCAATAACTATTACATCGTACCTCATAAAAAAATTACCTTCCGTGACACATTTTATATTTTTTGCCGCTGCCGCAGGGGCAGGGATCGTTACGTCCCACCTGTTTTTCGACGTGCACCGGCGCTTGCGATTTAGGCTCGCTGCCCGAAGTCATCAAATCGGAACGGCTCGTTTGGGTATTGCTCAAATCGGTACGCCTGCGTTGCTCTGCCTGTCCCACTTTAGAAGGATCCCCGCGTAAAGGAATATGCGATTTCATCAGAAAAGAGAGTACGTCTCGGGCCACCTTTTCGAGCATCGTTTTAAAGAGTTGAAAACTCTCGAACTTATAAATCAATAGGGGGTCTTTCTGCTCGTAGGTGGCGTTTTGCACCGACTGCCGCAAATCGTCCATCTCCCTCAGGTGCTCTTTCCAGTACTCGTCGATGGTTGCTAAGGTGATTGTTTTACATACGGTTCGGTTTAACTCTTTACCCTGAGATTCGTACGATTTTTTAAGGTTGACCACAATTTGATAGATTTTTCGTCCGTCGCTCACCGGCACGGCTATATTTTCGAAAGTGGCGCTTTGGGTCTCGTAAATCTGCTTCATAATCGGCCACGCCTGTTGAGCAATAGTGCCGGCCCTGCGCTCATACACCTCTTTGATGTGGGCTACCAAGGCATCTACCAACTCTTCTGCATGGAGATCTTTATAAGTTTGGGCGTCAAATCCGGGCTCAATGGAGAGTTGGCGAATGACTTCGTAGCTAAACTCCCCATAATCGACCACCCCGTGGTTGGCTTCAATCAGGGCTTCGCCCACATCGCCCATCATATTTTGGACGTCTACCTCAATCCGCTCTCCGTAGAGGGCGTTGCGGCGGCGGGTATAGACCACTTCGCGCTGGGAGTTCATCACGTCGTCGTATTCGAGCAGGCGTTTACGAATCCCAAAATTATTCTCTTCGACCTTTTTCTGCGCCCGCTCTATCTGTTTGGTGAGCATGGAGTGCTGGAGCACTTCTCCCTCTTTCATCCCCATCCGGTCTACAATGGCGGCAATCCGGCCCGAACCAAAGAGGCGCATCAGGTCGTCTTCTAAAGAGATAAAGAAGTTGGACGAACCCGGGTCGCCCTGACGTCCGGCGCGGCCCCGCAACTGACGATCCACGCGGCGGCTGTCGTGGCGCTCGGTACCAATAATCGCCAATCCCCCCGCCTCTTTAACCCCCGGCCCCAACTTGATGTCGGTACCCCGACCGGCCATATTGGTGGCTATGGTCACCGCTCCGGGACGTCCCGCTTCAGCTACAATATCGGCCTCGCGGGCGTGTTGTTTGGCGTTTAATACGTTGTGTTTAATCCCTCTGATCTGCAACATCCGGCTGAGCAATTCCGAAACCTCGACCGATGTGGTACCCACCAATACCGGACGCCCTGCTTTGGTCAGGTTCACAATCTCGGTAATAACCGCGTTGTACTTTTCACGCTTGGTCTTGTAAATCAAATCTTCCAAATCCTTCCGAATCACGGGGCGATTGGTGGGAATGACCACTACGTCCAATTTGTAAATCGACCAAAACTCGCCCGCCTCCGTCTCTGCCGTACCCGTCATCCCCGCTAATTTATGGTACATTCTAAAGTAGTTTTGGAGGGTAATGGTGGCAAAGGTTTGGGTGGCTGCCTCCACTTTGACTTTCTCTTTGGCTTCGATGGCCTGATGCAAACCGTCCGAATAGCGGCGTCCCTCCAAAATACGTCCGGTTTGTTCATCCACAATCTTTATCTTGTTCTCTATCACAACATATTCTACATCTTTTTCGAACATGGCGTAGGCTTTGAGTAGCTGATTTACGGTATGTACCCGTTCCGACTTGAGGGCGTAATCGCTCAACAGGGCGTCTTTGGCTTCGGCCTTTTTAACCTCGTCCAACTCCTGCTTTTCCAACTCCGATATTTCGCTGCCAATGTCGGGCAATACAAAGAATTTACCGTCGCTCACCTTGCCGGCAATCAATTCGTGCCCCTTATCGGTCAGTTCTACCGATTTTTGTTTTTCGTCGATCACAAAAAAGAGGTCGTCGGTAACAACATGCATCTGCTTGCTGTTGTCCTGCATATAAAAATTCTCGACCTTTTGAAGGAGTTGCTTGATGCCAGGTTCGCTCAAATATTTGATTAAGGGATTGTAGCGCGGAAGTCCCTTGTGGGCGCGCAAAAGGAGTTTGCCTCCTTCGTCCTCTTTTTCGGCGCCAATCAACTTTTTGGCGTCGTTCAGGAGTTGTGTGACTAAATTCCGCTGGGCGTTGTAGATGTTTTCGACGATCGGACGGAACTCGTTAAACTGCTGATCTTCGCCTTTAGGTACGGGGCCCGAAATAATCAACGGCGTCCGTGCATCGTCTACCAATACGGAGTCCACCTCGTCTACAATGGCGTAATGGTGTTTGCGCTGAACCAAATCCTCTATGTTGATGGCCATATTGTCGCGCAGGTAGTCAAAACCAAATTCGTTGTTGGTGCCAAAAGTAACGTCGGCGCGGTAAGCCTTTTTGCGGGCGTCCGAATTGGGTTGATGTTTGTCAATACAGTCTACCTTGAGGCCGTGAAACTCGTACAGCGGCCCCATCCACTCGGAGTCGCGTTTAGAGAGGTAGTCGTTGACCGTAACCACGTGTACTCCTTTTCCGGCTAAGGCGTTCAAAAAAACGGGAAGCGTGGCTACCAAGGTCTTACCCTCTCCGGTGGCCATCTCGGAAATTTTACCGTCGTGGAGCACCACCCCTCCAATTAACTGTACGTCGTAATGGACCATATCCCAGGTAATCCGGTTACCGCCGGCGACCCAATTATTTTTCCATACTGCCGTTTGACCCTCAATCTCCACATAATCGTGTTTGGCGGCAATATCGCGGTCGGCGTCTGAAGCGGTCACCCTAATCTCGGTAAATTCTTTAAAGCGCCTTGCCGTAGACTTCATCACGGCAAAAGCCTCTGGCAGGACTTCCCGCAGAACCTCTTCTATACCCTTGTCTATCTGCTTGCTCAACTTATCCACCTCGGTGGCAAGCGCCTCCTTTTGCGTTACAGAGATTTCCAAATCTTCGAGTTGATTCCTGAGTTCCTGCTTTTTGGCTTCATCGGCAGCAATATAATCGGCAATGCGCTTTTTCAAAGCCTCCGAAGTCGTCCTTAATCCGTCGTGGTCTAAAGCGTCAATCCGGGGATAAATTTGCTTAATTTTGTCTATGTACGGTTTTACCGTTTTGAGGTCGCGGTCGGATTTAGTTCCGAAAAGTTTATTGATAAAAGAGGTGATGGCCATGAGTACACTGTTTGTTTAGGAGGCAAAGGTAGGGATTTTTTAGATTAGTCGTAAATACTACTCTTTACTCGCTCTTTTCCAACTTTTTACACTCCCAAATCCCGACATTTCGGCGATTTCGGCCTGCGAGTGTTCGGGATTAGACTGCAGGAGGTTTTGGGCGTGGCAGGCGCGGTAAGAGTTGACAAAGGCCGAAAAATTTTGTCCGTACTCCTTATTGATAATCTGCGATAGATAACTGCGGTTAGTATTGAGTTGTTCTGCTAATTCCCAAATTGTCAAATCTTTATTCAAATAAATCTGTTTCTCGATAAACAATTTTTCTAAACGGTTTTTAATGTGGCTATTTTGTTTTTTTGTGTGTGCGTTCCGTTCTGTCTCTTCAGCCGTCGCCACGATCCTGTTGTTTTCCTCTATATCGGTCAGCAACACTGCCCTTTGCCTGTTGCCAAGCCAACCAATGCAAAAGAGCATTACGGAAAGAATGCCGGAGGGGGCAAGGAGGAAAAAATCGCGTGCGGTAAAACTTTCTTTACCAATAACTTCCATAATGACACAGATAGTCATGGTTACAGACACCGTTACGTTAAGCCACTGTATTTTACGCAGCGAATCGTCTTCGGTATTGGAGTAAAAATTGACGATATTCTCCTGGTTGCGATTCACCGTTATAATCGACAGCGTCATATATAAAATACCCTGAATGATAAAGACAAGGCGAATAAGAAAATAGATGGTTTTTTGATAGAGAAAAATACCACTCATATGCTCGCCGTTAATGAGTGTATTGTAGATAAAATCAATATACTCAACTTTGGTCATAAATAAAATGCCGACTCCATAAAAGAGAAAAAGCACAAAAGGTACGCAGAGGTATTTGCAATGTTTTTTCCATGAAAATTTGGGGTCTACACACAACAGACGCACATAAACGTAGTATAGCGGAAAAACTAATAAATGCGTGAGGAAATAGATCGAATCGACATAGACATACAGTTGGGGAATGGGTATAAAATACAACAAGTGAGCAATAAACGTAAGGAATGCAACCGCAAAAAACTTGCCCAAAAACGTTTTTGGCTCGTTCCCCTGCGGTTTTACGGTGTTTAATACAGCCGCCCAAAACAGCGTAACATAAACAGGATTCAGTAAAAGAAAAAGTTTAAACATGATAGGAAGTTTATGGTTAGGTGCGTGGTGTCAGGGACAAGTTAAGCACAAATATACGCAATTTTTGAAAGATTTTTACCTTTTGTCCCAAAGTTTTTACCTTTTGTCCACCCTC
>WRJW01000134.1 GCA_009778375.1 Bacteroidota bacterium | reverse complement strand
GCCATAGACGAGGCCGATGTAATCCTCTTTATGGTAGACGTAGGTTCGGGCATTACCGATTTTGACCAAATGATTGCCAACATACTGCGCAGGCAAAAAAAAGCGGTTATTACGGTGGTGAACAAGGTAGACACCGGCGACCGTATGTACGACAGCCATGAGTTTCACGCCTTGGGTTTGGGCGGAGATTTGTTCTGTATCTCCTCTGCTCAGGGACACGGTACCGGAGACCTCATGGACAAGATCATCGAATTGTTGCCTCCGGTTGATGATACGCCTCAGGAGTTGGCAATCCCCCATATTGCCATTGTCGGCAGGCCCAATGTGGGCAAATCCTCCCTGACCAACGCCCTTTTGGGCACAGAACGAAACATTGTTACCCCGGTAGCCGGTACCACTCGAGACGCTATTGCCACACGTTACAACAAGTTCGGTCACGATTTTATGCTGGTCGATACCGCCGGATTGCGCAAAAAGAGCAAGGTGCACGAAGACCTCGAATTTTACTCCGTCATGCGCGCCATTCGCGCTATTGAACACGCCGATATATGCGTGTTGATGATAGACGCCTCTACAGGCATGGAAAGTCAGGATATGAGCATCCTCCACCTCATCCTCCGCAATAAAAAGGGGTGCGTATTGGTCGTAAATAAATGGGATACCGTAGTTAAAGATACCCATACCATGAAAGCATACCAGCAAGCCATCGTCAAAAGCATCGCACCTTTTACAGACCTCCCGATCATCTTTACTTCCGTCACCCAAAAACAAAGGATATTAGAAGTCCTTAACGCCGCCGCCAAAGTCTACGAAAACCGCAACCGCAAAATCAGCACCTCCAAGCTAAACGAGATCATGCTCCCCGAAATCGAAAATTATCCTCCCCCCGCCATTAAGGGGAAATACGTCAGAATAAAATACATCACCCAACTCCCTACCCCCGCCCCCTCTTTTGTTTTCTTTTGCAACCTGCCCCAATACGTCCGGGAAGATTATAAACGCTTTTTAGAGAACAAGCTCCGCAGCCACTTTGACTTCAGCGGCTGCCCGATTCAGATTTTTATTCGGCAAAAGTAACGGGCAACCGAATGCTAAAGCAAGCCCCGCCCCATTCGGAGGTATGGTAAGAAATGGTGCCTTGATTTTGTTCGATAATGCTCCGGCAAATCGCCAAGCCCAGACCCGTTCCGCTGCTCTTGGTGGTAAAATTAGGAGTAAAGAGACGGGGACGGAGTTTTTCGGGAACACCCGGTCCATTGTCTTCTACATGAAGAGCATACATATTCTCTTCCAGTACTAAGCGAACCCGGATTTGCCCCTGAGTCTGACTTTCTATGGCCTGACGGGCGTTGGAAATCAGGTTGACCAATACCCGAGACAGTTGTTGCTTCCTCCCCAAAACCGTTGCCGGATCTACCTCCGATTCGAAACGAATATCGGCAGATTCCCCGGTATTAAAGAGCATGCACTGCTCCTGAACCAGGTGATTAAGCTCTACCAAGGTGGATTCTTCGCTGTAAAAGCGTGAAAAACTCGACAGTTCCGAAGCTGCGTCGCTCAAAATGTCTATTTGTTCGATCAGCGTCAGGGCTAATCCGTCAAAGCGTTCCGACCAGTCGGAGACGTTTTCTTTCTTTAACCGCATCAAATGTTGCAAGCTTAGCCGCATGGGTGTCAGTGGGTTTTTGATCTCATGAGCAATCTGACGCGCCATTTCCCTCCATGCCTGCTCCCGCTCGGTCTGGGCCATTCGGCGGGAGGCTTCGGCCACATCATCCACCATTTTATTGTAGGTGTGGATCAACTCCCCTAATTCGTCTTTTCCCTTATAATTAATATGTTCCAACTGTTTGGTCAGGTCTAAACGCTGCATCTTTTTACCCACCTCGACCAAAGGCCGCCCCAACTGATTCGATAGCGCCATACCCGCTAAAATAGCTGCCAGCAGCAATAATATATAAATATTGGCCACCGTTGCCACCACAGAGGTCAGGTCTCCCGCAATGTCCGATTCCCTCGAAAAATAGGGGAGGTTCAGGTAGCCGATCCGTTTTCCCTCATCATTAAAGAAAGGGGCGTAAACCGAATAGTAGTTTACATTTCCAATATGCTCCTTGTGAATAAATTGCTGCTGAAAGCGCCTGTCCATCATCCAAAAAGCATCGCTGTTCATGCATGTCCCCATCAAGTTCTTGGTAAAAATTTCGGGTTGAGAGGTTTGTATCAGTTCTCCTCTTGTGCTGTATATGTTGATGTCCATGTGTATATTCTGAGACAATTGGGCCAACTGTTGCGCCAAAATCTCCGGATTCATCAATTCGAGCATGGACTGAGCAGTTTGCATTTTCTCTTCCATCTCTCTGCGGTTGTTATCGTTATACAGCTTTATTCCAAACCAGACGCTCCCGGATCCCATAAAAATAAGGGCTCCTATCAACGAGACCACCACCAAAAGCATAATTTTACGTCTAAAGGATCGGTTGGGTTTCTTTTTCCAGAACCTGCTTGCCGGAAGCCTGATAATGGCAAAAATAATCAAGCCGTAAAAGAGAGTCAAATAGGAAAAGGATACCAAATAGAGGAAATAAGTATGGACAGGTCGGCTGAGGGCCACAACAGTATGCGCATTACAGCTGTTTATAAAATGTTTATACCCATTCTGCACCATTACTTTGTAAGAACCAACCGGATAGGAGTTGGTCAACTGAATGGTATAGATATAACGTCCCGAAAAAGCATTCAAGTCTCCCGCTATGTATTTGGCAAAAGAATAATTATAGGGAATGCGCGACCACTCGGGATCGATTTGATCCCGCAATAATTCGGGATAGCCGATCATCTCTTTTACCGAACGGGAGTCCAATTCTATATACAGATCGCGGTAACCTCCGTAATACTGAAAATGAAATACCCCTATATAGCTGGTACGTCCGCTGGCATTATCTAAATAATAAAAACGGGAATCTTCCGCAATGGGTGTTCCGCACCTTGCTATGTTCAAATGAAAATAGTTATAACAGTTTACCGGAATAGGCTGAAAATCAATTGTAAGGTTATCTCCGGGTTTACAGGAGGTAATTTGCACATCGTATCTGCCTTGGAGCGCGACAAAATGTCTGTCCATTAACCTGCTTAATAGCATATTATTATCTATGTCTAACTGCATCATAGACATAAGTATTCCGTCTGTTTCTATGGTCCGCTCGGCCTGAAGCAAGAGCCGCTCCGTTTCGGCCTCACGCTCCATGCCCATGTTGGCGGTCCACTCTCGGTTGCGCTCCCATTCCCTTTGAGCTCCGTATACCGACACGGTGATCAGGCTATATAGAGCCGCCCCTCCTACATAGAGGGCCAACATCTTGGAAGACAACAATAGGGTCCTTGATCCTTTTTTGACCCAAACCGGCCAGCCTATACAGATTAAAAAGTAGAGCGCAGTAAAAAGGAGTCCAAAAGAGGCATATATGAGAAGCGAATAAACCGACAATTCCCCCACCTTAAAGATTTCCATCGCTATGTCGGCGTGGGCCAATACCGATCGAAAACAGACGTGAATATAGGCTGTGAGCAACAGAGGTAAGAGGACAAAAGCGAGTGCCTGCAAGAGGTACCGGAATCCTGAACGGGGCGTTTGCCTCAACCTGTAGAAATAACGGGAAAAAGACCTGAGAACCATCATCACAGCCGATACGCAAAAGAAAATAAAGAGATGATTGACAACCATGTTTACCAAAGCGCCGGAGAGGCGCGGGTCAAAATAACAGAGTAAACGCAACAAGCCCAACAAGGGCAAGACAACCCAAAGGTTTTTCCCTCTGGGAAATCCCCAAAGGAAACAAAAAACGCCAGTGATAGCCCAAAAAATAGAAAACCATCGAAAAATAGTGGAAGATTGTGCGTTGTATAACTGCACATCATGCAGCACATTAAACAATACCGCCCGGCCATCTCTACTGAATACCGGATTACCTTCGTCATAGCTTACCGGAATAATCGAAAAATGCTTGCCTAAATGCAATTCGGGATTAACCTCACTTTTGATAAAGGCATTAGAAAGAGGATATTCGGTTTGGATCAATAACGCGGTAATTACGGTATATGGATCCTGACAATACGTCTTTACCACATACCAGCCGCTTCCCAAATTCAAATATCGAGCCGGTCCCTCATTACTCAGGTTTGGGTTGGAAATAGGCTGATAGGCGATCGGCAGGCTATTGACCCAGGTACAGAGTGAGTCGTGATAATATTTATACAGAATCTGATCTTCTCCTAAACGACCTGCATCCATCCATGCGTCTTTTGGCTGCGAGAGTGCCTCCAAAGCTGCTTCTTCCAACTGCTTCTGACGGGCGTGTAAATACTTTTCCAAACTGAGCACTTCTTCAAAAAAGCTGTGATACCTTTGCAGATCCATTAACGACAAACACATAAATAGCGCCGCCAACAAAGAGCAGGCTATTACGCTCCAGCGCATCCAAATACGTCTATTTTTACGGGTACTCATGGATAGAATCAAGCCAAACTTATTGGAATAATGGATTGGCATAAGCCAATACGTCTTCTTTGCCGATAACCTTACTGCTAAGAATCAACAATCGCTCCATCACATTGCGCAACTCTCTGATATTCCCTGTCCAGCTGTGGGTTTTAAGCTCTTCTAAGGCTTCAGGGACTATTTCGCGGGAAGCCATGCCGTATTCTTGGCACAACTGATTGATAAAATGATGGGCCAACAGAGGAATGTCTTCTTTTCGTTCGGCTAAAGTGGGCACCTGAATTACAATCACACTCAAACGATGGTAGAGGTCTTCTCTAAAAGCTCCCTTTTCAATTTCTGCCTGCAGGTCTTTATTTGTAGCCGCTATTACCCTGACTTTTACCGTAATATCTTTGTCACTGCCAACACGGGTAATCCGATGTTCCTGCAATACCCGCAACACTTTGGCCTGAGCGGCTAAACTCATATCGCCCACCTCGTCTAAAAAAAGGGTGCCATTGTCGGCTTGTTCAAACTTGCCTTTATGTTGCTTTATGGCCGATGTAAACGACCCTTTTTCGTGGCCGAACAACTCACTTTCTATGAGTTCGCCTGGAATAGCCGCACAATTGACCTCTACAAAAGGCATGGAAGCACGGGGGCTTTTTTCGTGGAGCCAACGCGCCACCAACTCTTTACCTGTGCCGTTTGATCCGGTAATCAATACCCTTGCTTCTGTGGGAGCCACTCTGTCTATCATCTCCTTAATCTTTATTATGGCAGGCGTTTCTCCTACGATTTCGGGAATTTTGGAGACTTTCTTTTTCAAAATTTTGGTTTCCTTAATCAAGGTCGATTTATCCGTAGCATTGCGCAGGGTGATCAGAATTCGATTTAAATCCAAGGGTTTTTCGATAAAATCATACGCACCTTTTTTTATACATTCCACGGCGGTATCAATCGACCCATGGCCGGATATCATCACAATTGGCGTATCTATATTCATAGAAATCAATTTCTCCAACACTTCAATTCCATCCATGCCCGGCATTTTAATGTCACAAAAAATCAGGTCGCTCGGAAATTGCTGCACTATATCCAAAGCTTCCGTTCCCGATTCGGCCAAGTTAACCGTATGCTTTTCATATTCTAAGATTTCTTTCAAAGTATTTCTGATACTGCGCTCGTCGTCGATTACCAAAATGTTCATGGCGTATTTTTTTGCAAAGGTAGGCACTTTTTGCTTAAATTTGTAGCCTTGCAAATCGAAAATGTTCAAAGAGAAAATCATAATAGCCATTGACGGATACTCTTCTACCGGTAAAAGTACCTTTGCCAAAGCCATAGCCGCCCGCTTGGGATACCGATACATTGACAGCGGAGCCCTCTACCGAACCATTACCCTTTTTGCACTGAAACAGGGATGGATTGTAAATCGTGAAATAAACTGTCCTCCTCTTCAGGCTGCTCTGCCTGCCATAGATATTCGTTTTGACCGTGGAGCTACTAATCGAGTATACTTAAACAACGTGGACGTTTCTGAACGTATTCGCACTTTAGAAGTGTCGGAATGGGTGAGCCCTGTGAGCGCCCTTTATTTTGTACGCGAACATATCGACAAAATGTTGCGGGCATGGGGCGAAGAAAAAGGGAT
>WRJW01000133.1 GCA_009778375.1 Bacteroidota bacterium | reverse complement strand
GGTTTCTGAGGTGGTGTGCTTGCCGCTTGTAGCCGTTATTTTTACTTTTGCTGTCCCTGTGGTCCGGCCGGTACGGAGGTTAAAATAGCACAATTGGTCGCCTGTGGCGTTAAAGTGCAGGGATTGGGATTTGACGCCGGAAATTTGGAGCATATCGGAGACTTCCAACTGTACCAGCACCTCTTTAACATCCTCTTCCATGGCAAAGATATTTACCGGCAGTGAGATTTCTTCGTCTACACTCAATACCCTCGGCAGGGTGGAGAGGAGCATCAACGGATTACGCACCGGCACTGTTTTGGAGGCGTTTCCGTAGGCGCCTGCCGCTCCTGCAACCACCATGACCCGCACAGATCCTATATAGGGGGGTAAGGTGATTTTATGCGTGCCTGTTTCTCCTTTTTTAAGGCTAAAAGGGCCTAAGAATTTGACTACCGGTTTAAAACGATTGGCTTTTTGCCCCGTTGGACTCAGGGATTCGTCTCCGCCTATGCTAAAGAGGGAGCCGTAGACGCCTCCAAAAGCGCCCATGACGTCTTGGTACATATCCCATGTTTTGATGCCCAACGCCTCGCGGGCGTAAAATTCGTTCCAGGGGTCAGGGGTTTTAAAGTTAGTCAAATCGAGCAGACCATCGTCCACAACGGCTAAAGTATAGCTCATCTGTTTGGCGTTTTGTTCCTTTACTTTTACGGTAAAGGGCTGTTCCGGCCTTAATACGTCGGGCATATCGATGGTAGGGGTCAGGTGGGAGTCGTTATCCTGTACCAGTACCGGCAAAACTCCGTACATTCGGATCGGGAGGTCGTTTACGGACTGGTCGTACGGCTGTAACAGGCTGATGTGGACGTAGAAATTTGGAGACATTTCCGATGTTACCTTAAAACTGTATTTGGTACTTCCGTCCAAAGCGATGTCAACCCAACTGCGGGAGAGGACGGATGAACCGTTTTCTAAGGCAATTAATGCTTTTCCGCTTACTGCCGAAGGGATCATTACGTTTATCGTTTCGCCGACTTGGCAGGATGTTTTGTCGGTAGAAAAAGAGAGCATACTGATGCCGTCGGGATCAGCAGCCTGAGCGCGTCCCCTCCAGGAGGGCCAATCTACGTATACAATGCCTCCGGTTGCATGGCCTCCTGCAGGATCTTTCACATATACCAAATAACGTCCCCATGAGGGATAATCAATGCGGAATCTAATCGTTCCTTTACCGTTTTGTATGGTTACGGTTCCACTGGACTGAGGGGTAACGGATCGATTGTTGATATAGGAGGATAGCGATTCGTCATGGTGTTCCCACCACCAGCTCCAGCTTAGTTTATATATTTTGTATTCTAAGGGCTTGTTGGTGTTTTTGAGTGCTCCCAAAGGCGACAGGGTCACCACATCAAAGAGGTGGTCGGTATCGGTTTCGATCCAGCTATCCTTTTTTTGGTTCAGATTGATGCCCACATAAGTCTCAAAGGGAGAAAAAGGAAGGGTGATCGAAGAGAGGCTGGCGTCTCCTCCGGGTTCATACACCCTGCTCAACATAGTGGCGCGTAACAAACCGGGCGCATGGTCTGTTTGGGGAACTTTGAATCGGAAGCGGGCGACTCCATAATCGTCTAATTTTCCGTCAAACAATTCATGAGCATCTGAGTTGAAGTCGGTAGCCGGATTATTGAAGAGGTATTGTTCAAAACCTTTAAACGGGGTGGAGGTAGCGGAAAGATGCATTTCTACGTCGGCCGACAGGTTGCGGGCGGTGGCTCCGGTGAGCCATGCGGCGGAGAGCTGAGCCTGCACTTCGTTGCGGGAGGCGTCGATACGGTCGTTGGGAATCGCTAAGTCGATTTTTAAGCGATTGGGTTTTATGGTTTCTATCCTTAAGGGTTTATAAAAGGAGCTGCCGCCTACTTTGACGTAAGCGCTCCATAGTCCGGTGGGATCTTCGGGCCGGGTAGAAACCTTAAAGGTGTAGAAGCCGTTTTTTCCCACGGTGGCAACCTCCTTGCCATAGAATTGTCCGGTAGGCTGGTAAAGCTCAAAGGTGACAGGATGGGAAGCAGGAAGGCGTTGTTGCTTGTCTTCCAGCATAAAGGTCAGAAAGAGGGTATCGCCGGGCCTCCAGACGCCCCGTTCCCCATAAATATATCCTTTCAACCCTTTTTCTACCTCTTTGCCTCCCACATCAAATCGGCTCAGGGAGTTTTCATCCCCGTCAAGGATCCGGAGGTAGGTGGTTTGTTCCTGATATTTGGCCGTCAATACAAAAGGTTTTCCATCGGGTTCAATCAGCGCAAAGCCGTCGGCGTCGGTTGTGGCTGATCCGATCGGCTGGAGCTGGAAATTATAGAGCGTAACTTTGGCCTCTTTGACCGGTTTTACCGTAGTGATATCGCTCACCGTAACCCACATTTTTTGCGCTCCGCCCTTTGCAATTACCCCTAAGTTGGAAGCCATTACATTGCATGATACATGGTTATCGCTGTTCATGTAATAAGAAGGTTTGGTCGGGTCCCAACGTTCGGACCATTCGTATACGCTCCAGTCAATTCCGTAAGAATCGTAATAATAAGTTGCAGGTTGATCCCAAAACGCTTCCTCTTTTTCCGACAGGTCAGCGCCTTTTAGGGTGATCATTCCTCGGTTGGAATCGTCGCTATTCCCCTGGCGGATGGTCGGTGCGTTAGCGCCCGGATAGAGGGAGTAAGCCTGTTGCATAGACAATTCGATACGGTAGATGGCTCCGGGTTCCTGCCGGATCAGAGGGGCAAGGTCCATAGAAAACTCGTGCCAGGTATCGGGTTGAATATCGGTTTCCTGATCTAAGCGAATGCTCATTTGTTTGATTAATCGGCCGGACCGCCTTAGTTCGTCATAAGTATTTAGGGTGTTGGTTTGCAAAAAATAGAGCACGTTACTTTCGAAAATTCGGATAATGCGCAGGTCTACTGCCGTCAGGTTTACGGTTTTAAAGGGAAGAATCAGGTTTTTGGCGTCGGGGAGTATGGTGCCGGGGAAAGGAAGTTCAATTTGAGGATGAGGCGATTCCATTGCCACCGACCAGGAGGTATCGTCTGTAATGGTCATGCCGGTAGCGCTTTTAATGCCCCTGTTTATGTCGATATGCACCGACGAATCGGGGCGTCGTTCAAAAAAGATGCGTACACGGTTGTCTTCTGTTTGAAACACGTATGAAGAGCCGCCTCCGGAGGGGGTAATCAGGCCGCGGAGGTTCTGGTCGGGCAGGAGAGGCTCCGAAAAGATCACCTCCAAACCCTTTTCGGAGGGAGGAAGTGGGCGTACCGACAAAGGGTAAAAGGCTCCCGATTGGGGAATCCATACCTGTACCGTCTCCTTTTTATCTATGCCTGCACTTTTTCCGTTGGCTTCAACCTCAAAGTTTTGTTCTGCCCGTTGGCGCGGGATTCCCTCGTACAGAATTTTAAAAAGACCGGGAGTTCCGGTAGCTTCTAAGAGCGGTTTGACGTTAGAAATATTGGAAGAGAGCATCTGTGTTGCTTTTTCGATGGAAACGGGATGGCTGAATCTTAGCGTTCCCGGCACCGTCGCACGGTCGGGATGTGCCTCGGTAATGATACAGGGCTCCAACGTTAAGGTAAAACTCTGTTTTTCTACCCTGAAAGAGAAAGAAAAAGTTTTAAGGGAGGGATCGGTCTCCATGATGTTGCCTAATTTGAAATCGGCAGTGTATAATTGCCCGGGTTTCAACGCTCCCTCATCGGGGATAAATTGAATGCAGTAATTGTTTATCCAGTAAGTTTTTCCTTTGAGAGCAGGTTTAAAAGAAAAGAGAGACTCTTTGACTTCGCTGTTTATTTGTACCGACGATTGGGCACGAGTCAATTCGATGCTGATAGAAGAGGCGGGAGTGATCATCCCACCCGTATAGGCGTTGATGCACGCCGCAAATTCGGGGGCGGGCGATATATCTTTGGGGTGCTGTGTGCAGGAAGATATACAGATAGCCCACAAACAGGCAATAAGGGTGAAAAAAGATAGTCGTTTCATAGGTATAAGATTTTATACAAAGATAACAAAACGGGTTATCTTTGCGGCACAATCATTAGACAATCGTAAAAAATATGGACACTACCCCTGATCGCCCTGTCAAGAAAAGGCGGATCCAAAGGATGATCCTGCTCTTTTTGTTAACCTGCTCGCTGAGCTGTGGGGCCTATTTTCTATATAACCTGTATGTACGACCCGATCATTTTCTCCGTCAAATATACTTGGTGCCCAAAGATGCGATGTATATTATCGAAACGGATGATCCGGTCCATAATTGGCATAAGTTTGCCAAAACCAAAGCGTGGCAGTACCTTAAGGAACAGCGCAAGATGGAAGAAATCAACCAAATGGGTGATAAAATGGACTCTATCTTACACGTTAATAAGACCTTATTGGAAATATTTGGAAAACGAAACCTGATCATCTCCGCGCATAAGACTCGAAAGTCGGACTACGATTTTCTCTTTATTGTGGATGTGCAAAAAGCATCCAAGATGGAGCTCTTAAAAAAACAATGGGAGCGCATAGGTAAAGCGGGTAATTTTAGGGTAACCGTAAGGAATTTTAAAGGCAATGAAATATGGGAGTTATTCGATCCGGACGACCATTCCACCTTATACCTTTCTTTGGTCAACAATCACCTGATATGTTCGTACACAGGTTTGCTGGTAGAAAGGTCCATGATGGAAAAAGAGGATCCTTCTATCGGACGTGATTTATCATACATAGAGGTATCGCAAAAGGTTAAGGAGGGCGGACTGTGTAAGGTATACCTTAATTATTCCTATTTGGACGACTATATCGCCACACTTACCGGAGTTTCTGATCCGGATATACAGGAAATAGTTCGTCCGCTCAGTTATACGGGCTTGCAGTTCAAGGCTTCGGATGAGATGCTTTCTTTTAGGGGCTACACCTCTTTGCAGGACAATACTTTCGATAACTACCTTCCGGCCTTGTTACAATCCGGAAGCCATTGGTTGACGGCGCAAAAAGTGCTTTCCTGCCGTACTGCGTATTATATCGAGATGGGCTTTGACGACCCTTATACCTTTATAAATAATTTGGAACAGGTGTTGCAAAAAGATCAGGAAGCGTACCATGCCTTTCAAAAGAACTGGAACCTTATCGAAAATATGCTTAAAATCGATATTCGTAACCATTTTCTAAGTTGGATGGAGGGCGAAGTGGTCTTTGCGCAACATACTCCCGGGTCGCTTGGCAGGCAGAATGAGTTTGTGGCCGTGATCAAAATGAAAAACAGGAAAGAGGCGGTAAATAATCTGAATACGATCGAGGAGTCGATTCGTAAACATATGCCGGTCAAATTTAAGACCATCGAATACGAGGGATATGAGGTTCATTTTTTGGAAATGAAAGGATTCTTCCGTTTGTTGTTCGGGAAAATGTTTGCCAAATTAGATAAGCCGTACTATACGATTATAGATGATTATGCTGTTTTTAGCAACAGTACAGCTACCTTACTCTCTATGATCGAAGACCATCGGGTGGGGCAAACCCTCGAAAACGACAGAGAGTTCCAACAATTTATCCAGGAGTTCAACAAAAAATCCACCGTTTTTGCCTACCTCAACACCTCAAAATCTTTCCCGCTGTTTCAGGATTTGCTGGCTCCCTCCACTTGGATTGACCTTCAGGATAATCAAAATTTTGTGCTCTGTTTTCCTCATACCGGATTTCAGTTGACTGCAGAAGAGGGGATGTTTGATACGCGGTGGTTTGGTTCATTCCGTGTTCCGGAAGAGGAATGGGGAGATGAGGAGGATGAAGATGATATGTTTGGGGTAAATTTTGGCGACAGAACGGATACTTTACACCATTTGGAACGTTTTTATGTAGAAAAATTTGCCGGTAACGTTTACACCGAATTTTATGAGGATGGAACCGTCAAGAGCAGGTCGGAACTTTCAAAAGGCATCAAGCATGGGAAATTCCGAGCCTTTTATCCAAGTGGTAAATTGCAGGTTACCGGTAAGTTTAAGCGTAACCAAAAGAGTGGAACCTGGAATTTTTATCACGAAAACGGCATGATCTTTATGCAGGAGGTGTGGAAAAATGGGCAGTTAAAGA
>WRJW01000132.1 GCA_009778375.1 Bacteroidota bacterium | reverse complement strand
TACGGGCAACTTTTTTATATTCCTGCCGACAACCTTATCGGAGTCGATGCCGAAGCCACCGTTGACGGAGTGCACCTTACCGACTTGGGGTTTTTAAGAATGGCGGAGGCATTAAGCTCCTATGTGCACGCACATACTAAATTTCGGTCTCCGTAACCATTGTCTACGCGGGAGACGTGGGGCCAAAACTTATTGTCGCGTATCCATGGTAAGGGGTAGGCGGTTTCTTCGCGGGAATAGGGGTGACTCCAATGGTTGGCGCATACTTCCTGAGCGGTGTGTGGGGCGTTTTTGAGGAGGTTGTCCTCTTTATCGGCACTACCGTTTTTGACCGCTTCGCATTCGGCCTTAATGGCCAGCATGGCTTCCATAAAACGGTTGAGTTCGGCCAAAGATTCGCTCTCGGTGGGCTCTACCATCAAGGTGTCTACCACCGGAAAAGAAAGGGTTGGGGCATGAAATCCGTAGTCCATCAACCGTTTGGCAATATCGGTAGCGTCTATGCCGTACTCCTTGCGAAAAGAACGGAGGTCTAAGATACATTCGTGGGCAATGCGGCCCCCAGCGCCGGTATATACGGTGGGATAGGTTGATTGGAGTTGTACCGACAGGTAGTTGGCATTTAAGATAGCAATTTGGGTTGCCCTTTTTAAGCCTTCTGCTCCCAGCATTTTAATATAGGCGTGGGTAATGGGGAGCAAGAGGGGACTGCCGTAGGGGGCGGATCCTGTGGCACCCATGCCGGCTCCTCCGCAGGGAACTATGGGGTGAGCGGGAAGGTAGGGGGCCAATTCTTTGGCGACACAAATAGGCCCTAAGCCCGGACCTCCGCCTCCATGGGGCATGGCAAAGGTTTTGTGGAGGTTGAGGTGGCATACGTCTGCACCTATAAAGCCGGGGTTGGTAAGGCCCACCTGGGCGTTCATGTTGGCCCCGTCCATATAGACCAATCCTCCGTTTTGGTGAACAATCTCTATGATTTCCCTGATTTTTACCTCAAATACCCCATGGGTAGAAGGATAGGTAATCATCATGCAGGAGAGTCGTTCTTTGTGTTCCATGGCTTTGGTGCGCAGCTCCTCTACGTTGATGTTTCCTTTCTCGTCACACCCCACCAATACAATTTCCATTCCGGCCATGGCGGCGCTGGCGGGGTTGGTGCCGTGGGCAGAGGTGGGAATCAGGACAATAGTACGTTGCGGTTGTTTGCGCGCCAAATGATAGGCACGGATCACCATCAATCCGGCATACTCTCCGGCGGCTCCGGAATTTGGTTGCAAAGAGGTAGCGCTCAATCCGGTGATTACGGCTAAATCGTCTTCCAATTCCCGGATTAATTCCATATAACCGGCGACCTGTTCGGCGGGGGCAAAGGGGTGGATGTTACTCCACTCCGACCAACTTAGCGGCAACATTTCGGCAGCGGCGTTCAGTTTCATGGTGCAGGAGCCCAAGGGAATCATAGAATGGGTTAAAGAGATGTCGCGGCGCTCTAACTTTTTGATGTAGCGCATCAGATCCGTTTCGGAATGGTAGGTATTAAAAATGGACTCGGTAAGGGCGGGAGCAAGGCGTTCCATATAAAGTGGAGTAGCATAGTTGCTGTCGAGTGGCATGATACAGGCATTAATCCCAAAAATATCAAGTATGTTTATGGTTTCTTCCAGGGTAGTCAGTTCGTCAAAACTGATGCGGACGCTGTGTGCATCGGGATAGTAAAAATTGAAGCCGGCGGCTACGGCTTGGGAGCGTATCTCCAGCGCATCAATATCGTATACTTCTATGGTGTCAAAGAAATGAGAGGTGCGGAGTTTGAAGCCGCCTGTTTCTAACAGATTTGCTGCAATATGGGTGTATGAGGCTATGCGCAGGGCAATATTGCGGATCCCCTTGCTGCCGTGGTAGACGGCATACATTCCCGCCATGGAGGCCATCAGGGCAGAGGCGGTGCAGATATTGGAGGTGGCTTTTTCGCGTTTGATGTGTTGTTCTCGTGTTTGGAGGGCCATTCGGTAGGCGGGATTACCCAAACGATCCACCGAGATGCCAATAATTCGTCCGGGCATTTGGCGTTTATACTCCTCGCGACAAGCCATATAACCGGTGGTAGGGCCTCCAAAACCCATGGGCAATCCAAAGCGTTGGGCGCTGCCTACGGCAATATCGGCCCCCCAGGATGCGGGTTCTTTGAGTATGGATAGAGCCAGCAGGTCGCAAACGGCCGTTACTAATACCCCCTTTTCGTGGGCCGCGTTACAAAAATCGCGATAGTCTCTGACCTCCCCGTTGGCAGCCGGATATTGAACCATAGCACCAAAACAGAGGTCGGAGAAGGGATGGTTTTGGTAATCGCCGATTTGAAGGTTAATCCCCAAGGCTTCGGCCCGAGTTTGGAGCACCGACAGGGTCTGCGGAAAAATATTTTGGTCTGCAAAAAACAGGTTCTTCCCGGCCTTGACGGCATCGCGGGGACGGAGTTCGTACATCATGCGCATCGCCTCGGCGGCTGCGGTGGATTCGTCCAACAGCGAGCAATTGGCCAAGGGCAATCCGGTCAGGCTCACAATCATGGTTTGAAAGTTAAGCAATGCCTCTAAACGGCCCTGAGAAATTTCGGCCTGATAAGGAGTGTAAGAGGTGTACCACGATGGATTTTCAAAGATGTTGCGCATGACCACGGGCAGGGTTGCGGTACCGTACCAGCCCATCCCAATCAGGGAGCGGAAAGGTTGATTTTTGGAGGCTAAATCTTTGAGTTTATTCAGATAGTCGTGTTCGCTGAGCGGAGCGTCCAAAGAGAGGGGTTGGAGGAGGCGAATATCGGAAGGTATGGTTTGATCCGTGAGGGCGTCTAAAGAATCGACTCCGATAATTTGTAACATTTCAGCTATTTCGTGTGGACGAGGGCCGTTATGGCGGTATGCAAAGGAAGAATCCATATTAGGGTAATATATTATAGGGGTTTAACGAGTGGCAAAAGTACGAATATTTTACCTGAATGCTTGGTTTATCAAATAAATTTTTACTTTTGTTCGCATAAAATATAGTTTTATGAACCTATTTGGAAAAAAAGTTAAGGAACTTAAAGAACGCACTGCGCGAGCTGTGGAAGGGGGAGGGGCATCGGCCATTGCCAAACAGATTGCCATGGGAAAGTTGCCTGCCCGCGAGCGGATTAATCAATTGCTTGACCCCGGTTCCTTTTACGAATACGACCTTTTTATTGAGCACGATGCCAGAGAGTTTGGTATGGATGGAAAGGCCCTGCCCGGAGATGGGGTGGTAATCGGAACCGGATCGGTAAACGGACGTCCGGTGGCTATTTATGCCCAAGATTTTACGGTGGCCGGAGGATCGCTTGGATCCATGCATGCCCGCAAGATTACCAAAATTATGGACTATGCCCTGAGGATGCGCATTCCCCTGATTGGGATAAACGATTCGGGAGGAGCGCGGATTCAGGAAGGGGTTAACTCCTTAGCCGGTTACGGAGAGATTTTTTACCGCAACACTCAGGCCAGCGGGGTGATTCCCCAGCTGTCGGTCATTTTGGGGCCATGTGCCGGAGGGGCGGTCTATTCTCCGGCATTGACCGATTATGTTTTTGTGGTAGATAAAATTTCCAAAATGTTTATTACCGGCCCCGAGGTAATAAAATCGGTATTGGGAGAAGAGATCGACATGGAATCGTTGGGCGGAGCGCGGGTGCACAGCGAGATTACCGGGAATGCCCATTTTTTTGCCAAGACAGAAACCGATTGTTTTGCTCAGATAAAAGCCCTGCTATCGTATATTCCTGCCAATAACGACGAAAAATTGCAGCATCGCGAAACCAAAGCTCCATTAAAGGAGTTTAAAATTGACAAGATTGTTCCCGAAGATCCAACCAAGCCTTACGATGTACGGGATGTAATCCGCGCTTTGACCGACAGGTCTGAATTTTTGGAGGTTCAGGAATTATGGGCCCCCAACATCGTGATTGGTTATGGGCGGATCGACGGTAAAACAGTAGGTTTTATTGCCAATCAACCGGCAGTGTTGGCGGGAGTATTGGATTGCGATTCATCGGACAAGGCGGCGCGATTTGTTCGTTTTTGCGATGCTTTTAATATTCCGATGGTAACTTTGGAAGATTTACCCGGGTACCTCCCAGGAATCGATCAGGAACATGCCGGCGTGATTCGCCACGGAGCCAAGTTGTTGTATGCCTACAGCGAAGCCACCGTTCCCCGGATCACCATTATCCTCCGCAAGGCATACGGAGGAGGATATATTGCCATGAATTCGCGCCACCTGCGTGCAGACTTTGTTTTTGCCTGGCCGACGGCCGAAATTGCGGTTATGGGGCCTGAAGGAGCTGCCAATATTATTTTTAGAAAAGAAATCATGGAGGCCGGAAACCCCGTGGCCATGCGTCGCCAAAAGGTAGAAGAGTATAAAAATAAGTTTGCAAATCCGTATGTAGCAGCAGCCAAAGGCTATATTGACGCCGTCATTGACCCCAAAGAAACTCGGGCACATTTGGTACATATGTTGGCTATATCGGCCAACAAGGTGGTTAAACGGCCCAGCAAAAAACATGGGATTCCTCCATTTTAACCTGTACAAATATGGCAGAAAAGAAAAAGAAAAGCAAAAAGAGTTCAGGGATTTTGGCCAATTCAACAATTTATGTTCAAGTGTCTGATGGAGGACGACGGTATGTTACCCAAACTTCGGTAAAAATGGGCTTGCATAAACCGTGGCAAAAACCGGATCCCGAAGAGATTCGTTCCGTTATTCCCGGTTCGGTCTTAGCGCTTATGGTTCAGGAGGGTGATGAAGTAGCAGAAGATCAGGAGTTAATGGTATACGTGGCCATGAAAATGCATAATGTGATTCGTGCGCCTTTTGCAGGGAGGGTAACGCAAATTGCCGTTAAAAACGGAGACAGACTCCAAAAAGGGGCTTTGTTGATGGTGATTCGGGCCCACGAGCCAATAATTGATGTTGAACCTGTTGCTTCGGAGCTCTATTTTGAGGATTTTGAATAACGAAAAGGCGCTACCACCTGGCGGTATCCAATTTGAGTAAGATGAAGAGGAGTATGGTAAAAGCCCACAAAGAGGATCCTCCGTAGCTGATAAAGGGCAGGGGGATTCCGATGACCGGCATGAGCCCGATCGTCATACCGATATTGATAAAAAAATGAACAAAAAAGCAAGACGCCACACAGTAGCCGTAGATGCGGGTAAACTGGTCTTTTTGCCGTTCGGCAATGAGAATGATACGGTAAAATAGCGCCAGAAAGAGGGCGATAACGACACAAGATCCCCAAAATCCCCACTCCTCGCCAATGGTACAGAAGATAAAGTCGGTGGTTTGTTCCGGCACAAAATTGTACTTGGTTTGGGTACCTCTCAAGAAGCCTTTGCCCCAAAATCCTCCCGATCCGATAGCTACTTTAGATTGATGCACGTTGTATCCGGCGCCCTGAGGGTCTTCTTCTTTGCCCAGCAATATCAGGATCCGCATTCGTTGATGTTCGTGGAGAATATGGTTAAAAAAATAATCAACGGAGAGAACAATGGCAAAAGAAGCGCAAAAGCACAACAAAATTAGCCTAAGCACACGCAATCTGGAACGAAAGGCATAAACAATTCCGGTGATCAAAAAAGGAGCGATCAGCATGAAAAACCAAAGAGTCGGGCTCCAGTCAATCTGATCCCCAAACAAACGGGGGACTAATTGCCAGGCTGTTATAAAAAGAGAGAGAAATCCCGCCACATAACCCCACTTACGGGAGACTAAGGCATACCCTGCTGCGCAAATGGCGGTGATCATCATAAAAACATGTACCTCTTCCCATATAATCGAAAGCGCAAAAAGAATAATGGCAAATATCCCAAAGATCGGTATCCATCCCGATAACCCCTCACGGTACAACACTAAGAAAAAAGCGGCGTAGACTAAAGCCAACCCTGTTTCGTTTTCTAAAACAATCAACAAGGGAGGGAGCAGGATGATGGCGCAGGTTA
>WRJW01000131.1 GCA_009778375.1 Bacteroidota bacterium | reverse complement strand
GCACAGTTAGAAAACCGTCAGCGCGATCTCCAGCAGTATGCCGAACAAAAACAAATGGAATTAGCAGAAGAACAACAGGTAATGATTAATCGGGTATTTTACGAGCTAACTGCTTTTCTCGAATCCTACAACCAAGAGCATGGCCATGCCCTTATTCTGACCACGAGTGCCAGCACCAACAATATCCTTATTGGCAACAACGACTTGGATATTACCAAAGCGGTGGCAGATGGACTTAATAATCAATACGCCGCTCAAAACAAAAAGAAATAGTTGATCGATGGACGCCCTCATCCATACCCAATTTGATTTTCCCCAACTGACCCACAAGTACGAAGGCAAAGTTCGAGACGTCTATACCATTGCGGATCAGTATTTAGTTATGATTGCCACCGACCGCATATCGGCCTTTGATGTGGTTTTACCCAAAGGAATTCCATTTAAAGGACAGGTACTGAATCAAATCGCCTCCCGTTTTTTAGATCATACTTCCGACATTGTACCCAACTGGAAAATCGCTGCTCCTGATCCCATGGTTACCGTAGGGCACCAATGCAAACCTTTTGCGGTAGAAATGATCGTCCGCGGGTATCTCTGCGGTAGCGCATGGAGGAACTACAAAGCGGGGGCGCGCGCCCTCTGCGGCGTTCCCGTTCCAGATGGAATGTGCGAAAATCAACCTTTTGAAAATCCGATCATTACCCCTACCACCAAAGCCGATCAGGGCAACCACGATCAGGATATTTCCCGAGAAGAGATTCTATCCTCAGGCTTGGTAACAGAAGAGGATTATGCCTTGCTGGAGGCCTATTCTTTAGCCTTGTTCCGGCGCGGCTCGGAGGTGGCTGCCCAACGGGGATTGATCTTAGTGGATACCAAATACGAATTTGGAAAAAAAGAGGGAAAAATCTACTTGATTGACGAAATCCACACCCCCGACTCGTCCCGCTATTTTCACAAGGAAGGATATCGGGAGCGCCTCGAGGCGGGAGCAGTGCAACGCCAACTCTCCAAAGAGTTTGTACGGGAATGGCTGATGGACAATGCCTTTATGGGAGCGGCCGGACAAACCGTACCCGATATGACTCCGGAAATTGTGCGTTCCATATCGGATCGCTATATAGAATTATACGAGCATATTACCGGAGAGACTTTTGTAAAGGTCCCCTACGACAAATTCTTATTGGAACGTATAGAGCATAATATACTCAATATGCTCGCCCGTATTATATAGTCGTAACCGCCGCTTATGAAATGCATGGTCAAATATGTAGTACTCGCCTGCATCATCCTGCTTGGCTCCTGCGGCGTTACGGCCCAAGTTAAGCCCACGGAACATACCGTGCGCTGGATGGAAAACATTTATATTATTGCCAAAAAATACAACCTCGATCCCCAAATCATTTTGGACTACAACAAACTTAGCGCCCAACAGGTCAAACGGGGCATGGTGCTGCTGATCCCTCCGCAAGGAATTGACAGGACGCTCCAACAAGACTCTCTGGTTCAGAGGGAGTTTGTGGAAGTGGCCACTCCTTTTAATCCAAACGACTGTTCCAACTACCTCCCCTATCCGGGCATCAACCATGCGGTTTCTCTTATTCTTCCTTTTCAACTCAGTCGCGAAGAGCCCGACAGTCGGTTTTTGGAGTTTTACCAGGGATTATTGCTGGCTACTGAAGATCTCAAGCAAGAAGGAATGGGCATTACCTTATCTTCGTACGACCTGGCAGCTTACCCTAATATGCATACCTTGGTACAAAGCGGGGCGCTTCAAAACGAAGCATTGATCCTTGGCCCGGTCTATGCCCAAGACCTTATTGCCCTGCTTCAGGATACCTACGGTTCTGAGGTAAAAATCGTATCTCCCCTTGATCCTCAGGCGGAACATGTCTCCGAAACCAATCCCCGATTTTTTCAAGTCAATCCCTCCCTCTACTGGCAACAATATAATTTGCTTCAATATTTAGAACCCCAACTGGGCGAGGTGTGGCTATTTTCGGAAGAAGGAGCTACGGGTACAGACAGGGAGTTATTATTGCTCACTAAGCAAATATTGACAGAATCCTCTATTCCTTTCCGCGAATATTCTCATAAAGTGCTTAAAGATAAAAATATTGCCAACGACATAGCCCCATTGTTCACTCCATATACCCACAATCAGGTCATTGTGGTTTCATCAAACGAAGGTTTTGTATCTGATCTGCTGAGAAACCTTTATATAGTACACAGTAGCCAACAACGTCCGATTACTTTGTTTGGGAACGCCGTTTGGCGCAATTTTGACAATGTGGATTTGGATTACTACCACCAGATGCACCTTCACCTCTCTCTTTCTTACTACGTTGACTACGAACGTCCGGAACTAAAAAAATTCCTTGCTCGCTACCGTGCTTTATACCAAGCCGAACCATCAGCATACGCCTATCACGGCTACGACGTGGGGTTATTTTTCTTACGGGCGCTCTATACCAAAGGTCCACATTTTGAAGAGTGTATCGAGTATGTACACACCCAACCCCTTCAATCATCTTTTCGGTTTCAAAAAACCAACCCTTTCGGAGGATTCATCAATACCGACTCGCGGGTCATTCGTTACTTACCCGATTATCGGATAGAGGTATTGCACTAAATCGGCGCTGTTTTTACTTTGAGCCATGCGGCTTCTTCTTCAGTCAGCATAGGGGCCAGGTCGGCGTATGATTGTGCATGATAGTCGTTTAACCATCTTTTTGCTTCTGCTCCCAATAAATCAGGATCAACGGCGCTTGTATCTATGGGACAACGTGTTATAGTATCAAAAGCGTAAAATGTTCCCTGATCGTTTTCCTCTTCGAGAACGCATATCATCATGTTCTCTATACGAATTCCATATTCGCCGGGAAGATAAATAGCCGGTTCATTCGAGAGTACCATCCCGGGGACAATCGTTACGGGATTTTCTTCCATGCGAATACTTTGGGGACCTTCATGCACATTCAGAAAGTGACCTATGCCGTGACCGGTACCGTGTAAATAACTTCTGCCAATGGCCCATATCGGTTCTCTGGCCAAAATGTCGAGGAGCGCACCACGAGTGCCTGCGGGGAACTTGGCCATGGAGAGCCCAATCGTACCTTTTAAGGCAGCCGTAAAGTCTCTCTTTTGTTGCGCCGTAATGGGCCCAAGGGCAAAGGTACGGGTGGTGTCGGTGGTGCCGTAAACGTAGTGACCTCCCGAATCAATCAACAAAAACCCTTCAGGCATAACGGGTGTAGCTCCGTTAATATCCATAGCATAATGGGGTAAGGCTCCATGGCCCGCATAGCCCAAAATGGGAAAAAAACTTTCTCCGCGGTAGTCCGGATCCAAAGCCCTGAATTCTGCTATTTTATGGGCAAGTTTCTGCTCGGTAAGGGTGCCAAAAGGGAGTTGCTCTTCTATAAATCGCCACAGCCGAACCCAGGCAACGGCATCTTTTTTCAAGGCAATTCTAAACCCCTCCTGTTCCGTTTCGTTCTTTTGGGATTTAAGGTGGGCGATGCACCCTCCAACGAAGGGATCCGGAACAAAGGATAGCCCTTGCTCCAACATGGTTTCGAGGTGTAAGGCCATGGACCATCGGTCGGGACACACCACGCGAATTACCGTAGGGGAAAAGGAGTTTAAAAAAGCTGAAAACTCATCAAACGGATGAAAAATAACGCCTTGTTCTTCCAGCAATTTTCGCGCTCCAACCGGCATTTTTTTCGGCTCCATAAAAAGATGGATAGCCTGAGGAGTGACCGCTACGCGGGAGATGGTCACGGGATTGTACGCCACATCTGCACCGCGCATATTGAGCAGCCATGCAATCTCGTCTAAGGCAACCACCGGATAAACAAAATCAGGATACGATGCAAGCGCCTTAACCACGGCCTGATGTTTCTGACGCACTGACGCCCCTGTGTACCTTTCTTCCAACAAAAAAGCAGGCATTGAGGGGAGTGAAGGGCGATCTTTCCAAAGTTGATCAAACGGATCCTGATCCACAAAGAGCGACAAGGGATGTAATGCCTCTTTCATCCGATCAAATTCGGGAAGGGCAAAAAGAGCTCCGTCAATGCCTACCTTTCCCAAAGGGGGACAATGCGCCACAAGCCAATCTTCTATAGATTCTGTACCCGGAATTTTCAACTTCATCAACGTGATGTCCTTTCCCGCCATCTCCTGTTCGGCGCGGACAAAATAACGCGAATCAGTCCACAAGGCCGCTGCTTCGGGAGTCACAACCAACGTCCCGGCTGAGCCGCAAAATCCACTCAGCCAAGCGCGACATGCATAATGATCGGGAATATATTCGCTAAAAAAAGGATCATTGGAAGGAACAATATAGGCTGATAGTTCCTTTTTACCCAAATAGGCACGTAATAATTGGAGGGGGGTATCCATGATAAGTATTTTTTAATTTTTTCGTTGCAAATATATTCAAATATATAAAATAACGTACTTTTGTACCCGATACCCGTGACATTTTCTATGCTGCCAGCGACTAATTTAAATATACCGCAAACTCAAAACACATATATGATGAAAAAGACACTCCTTTTTTTTATTCCTCTCCTCCTTGCAGGCTTCACAGCCAAGGGACAGGATGGCCAAATCAAGTTCAGCGAATATGATTTGTCCAATGGACTCCACGTGATTCTGCATCAGGATCACAATACGCCTAACGTGATTGTATCGCTCATGTATCACGTAGGCTCTAAAAACGAAGATCCTGAACGTACGGGATTTGCACATTTATTTGAACACTTGATGTTTGAAGGATCTGAGTACATTGATCGGGGCGAATATTTTAAAATTGTTCAATCAAAGGGAGGAGAACTCAACGCCAGCACCTCCTTTGACCGTACTTATTATTTTGAAATAATGCCGGCTAACCAGTTGGAAATAGCCTTGTGGATGGAGTCGGAACGCATGCTGCACGGAAAGGTAGACACCACCGGCGTCAACACCCAAAAAGGGGTAGTGATCGAGGAGCGCAAGCAAACCATGGACAACCAGCCCTACGGTACTTGGTTGGAAGAGATCAACAAACGACTCTTTACCGTTCACCCTTACCGTTGGCACGTTATTGGCTCTCCCGACCACATCCGCAATTCGAGTTTTGACGATGTGTACAACTTTTATAAAACCTACTACGTGCCCAACAATTGTGTATTGGTCATCGCCGGAGATTTTGAAGAAAATGACGCCAAAGCTATGGTCCAGAAATATTTTACCGATATTCCAAGGGGAACCAACCCCATCAACCGCCCCACAGTGGTAGAGCCACCGCAAAAAGGAGAAATTCGCGATGTGGTGTACGATAAGATCCAACTTCCCGCTGTATTCATGGCCTATCGTGGTGCGGCAATGGGAACAAAAGATTTTTATACCCTCGATTTGCTAACCTCCATTCTCTATGGCGGAAAAAGCGCCCGACTCAAAGCCAATCTTGAAGATAAGGGCATTGCCCTGCAATCTTTTGCCCTGAATATGGAGTTTGAGCAACCCGGCCCCCTGTTTATTTTAGGTTTTGCCAATGCCGGTAAAACAGCCGAAGAGGTAGAGACGGCGATCAATACAGAAGTGGAAAGGTTGCGTGACGAATTAGTGTCCGAAGATGAATTTCAGATGGTGAAAGCCGCCAAGGAGTATGAAGTGGCGTCAAGCAGGACTTCGCTCTTTACCATTGCCGAAGAGTTTGCCAATAGCTATACCTACTTTCAAGATGCAGACAGGATAAACAAACAATTGGAACATTACAGCACTATTACCCGCGAAGACCTTAAAAATGCAGCCGTTACATACTTTGACAAAAACAACAGGGTAGTACTCTACTACCTCCCCCAATCCCAAGAAAACCAATAAAACATAAAGACGATGAAAAAAATTGTTCAAATATTCATTCTTTTGCTGTACACTGCTACTTTATATGC
>WRJW01000130.1 GCA_009778375.1 Bacteroidota bacterium | reverse complement strand
CTCTACACAAAATCCGACGGAGATTTTGAATATAAATATGCCGGAGTCCCCACAGATGCTGTTTATATTTACTTTACACTGGAAGATCCAGCCTTGGAACCGCGATTCGAAACCGATTCCATAAGGATTGACTTTAAGTTTTCCGATTTAAAAGGGGGAGACGGTCATTGGTACAACGGCAGCGCCAAAAAAGGGTTTAGCATAAAGCTAAGGCGTACGCTAAGCGAATAAATAGTTCTGCATGGCTAACTTTGCCTATGAAGATCGGAAACATTGATTTAGGGGTCCGTCCGCTGTTTCTGGCGCCTATGGAGAACGTCACAGATGCCTCTTTCCGCTTTATTTGCAAGGAATTTGGGGCCGATGTGCTTTTTACCGAATTTGTCTCTTCGGACGGGCTTACCCGAGAAGCGCAAAAGACGGTATTAAAACTTCAATTATATGATTATGAGCGACCCATAGGGATTCAACTTTACGGACACCTGCCGGAGGCGATGATTGAGGCAGCCAAAATAGCGGAAGCTGCCGGGCCTGATTTCATTGACCTTAACTTTGGATGTCCGGTGCCTAAAATCGCCAAGCGCGGGGCGGGTGCAGGCATGTTGCAAACCCCCGATTTAATGATAGAAATGACCCGCTCCATCGTACAGGCGGTAACGTGTCCGGTTACGGTAAAAACAAGATTAGGTTGGGACGAGCAGAGCAAAATTATTGTGGAATTGGCCGAACGCCTGCAGGATGCAGGTATTGCCGCACTGACCATTCATGGACGCACCCGCGCCCAATTGTATAAAGGAGCGGCAGACTGGACCCTGATAGGAGCAGTCAAAAATAACCCGCGTATGCACATTCCCATCATCGGAAACGGCGATATTACCGGCCCCGAAAGCGCCAAGATCGCCTTTGACAACTACGGGGTAGACGGCATTATGATCGGTCGGGCGAGCTTTGGCCGTCCCTGGATATTCAGAGATAGTAAACACTATGTGCACACCGGAACATTGCTTCCGGAGTTATCGGTAGCGGAAAAGGTGGCGTTGGCCAAAAAGCACTTTGCCAAATCAGTAGAAGTCAAGGGTCCCAGGGTAGGAGTTTTGGAAATGCGCCGCCACTTGAGCTGCTATTTTAAAAGCCTGCCCCATTTCAAGGAAATGAGGCAGGCTTTAGTTACCGAGAATGACCCTCTGAGGGTTCCGGAGTTGTTAGACCGAGTGGCAGAAAGATATTATTGATCCGACCAACCTGGGTTTTGGGTAAGCTTGTGCCCTCTGTCTTTGTAGAAAGTAATCTCTTCTGTAGGCAGCGAAGTAAAATATTGTCTTTCATAAATAATATCGCCTTCGACCCAATCTCTTCTCCCTGCAGCTTGATACAAGTTATAAATAGCAATGCTGGTAGAATCTCCGGGTGAAAAGACGTAAAATTGTCCGGCATTTGGATACTGAATGTGCAGTTGGTTATAACCGGTAGTACCCCATCGGTAAAGGCTAAAGGGAGCGCCCATGGCTATGTCCGAAGGACGACCGTCCGTTTCCATGGTCCTGAGGTAGCTGTACTTTTTCCAGCGCTTAAGGTCGCTTTTGCGTTGCCCTTCAAATACCAATTCGGCCATCCGCTCGCGTCTGATTTCCCACAAAATTGGAGAAACGGAAGGATCCCTGTCGGGATCGTTAAGTACCACGCTGTTTGCGGTAATATCCGATCCGCTGACCACCATGGGAGGAAGTTTGGGAAGCGTCGCTCCGTTGTGTGGTATACTTCTGTTTCGTAGCTTATTGATGGAAGCGTCGGCAACTGCTTGGGTAAACTGGCCCAATTCTGCCATTACTTCGGCATATGCCACCAAAACTTCTCCATACCTCATTAAAGGACACGCCGTAATGTTATTTCTATTTTGGTAAATAATGTTGTCGATGGTGGCGTTCACGGGTTGGAACTTAACCGTGGCAATCCCTGTGGTAGAATAGCCAATACCGCCTCCTGTTACTGAGGGAACCCTGAGGGTGTCGGCAAAAGAGGCCAGCAATCGCGGATCTCTGTTTTTAACCATTTCGGTATAGTCTTTACTTGGCGAATAGGCATACAGGGGAGACTGTTTAATGGGAAGGCCGTCTGTAGATAAGTAGTTATTGATGGTTCTAAGGGTAGTTCCGGCTTGTCCATCAATATAACTTACTGTTAGCATGGCGTGGTTGGCTAAGCTTGTGGCATACTCTCTGTAAAAAATAACCTCTGGATTGTTTCTAAGCGTGTTAAGAGTGGTAAACAATCCTCTGTAATCGTCAGAAATTTGATACCGGCCTCCATTGATCAACTCTTCGGCTGCCCATTTGGCCTTGTTGAACGCTGCAGTAGAAACCGTTTGGTCTAAATTGTGGTATTTGAGTAAAGTGCCAAAATACAACAATCTTTTTACCATGTACGCCAACACAACGTCCCGATTAATTTGAGCAACGCCATCATTTTGCCTTACGTTGGCGGCGGCATAATCAAAATCTTCTATAATTTTGGTTACGCAAAAACCAATAGGATCCCTGTCTTTGAAGAGTTCTTCGGGATTGCCGTCAAAAATTTCGTGGTCGTAATAGGGCATATCTCCAAAGGTGGCGCACAAATCGGCGTACTCCAAAGCCCTAAAGAACCTTGCAATCCCTGTCCAGTGGTTTTTGGCTTCGTCCGACAGGGTGGCAGAGTTGGATACCCTGTCCAGCATTAAATTATGCCGTCTTACCCAGGAAAAAGACCATCCGCTTCCCGATGTGGTGGTTTGGGTTTGCGTTGCCCATGCAGTAGTTCTAATGTCTTCGTCTGCCCAGGTAACGTAACCGGCACACCAGTTTCCGTAATCAAATCCGCTTCCATATCCTTTAAAATAGGCAATATACGCGCCTTGAGCATACATACGAACGGTATTCTCGTTCCTCCAGAAGTTTGATTCATCGTAGGAGGTCAGGGTAGGTCTGTCTAAATAGTCTTTGCAGGATGTTAAACATAACAGTGCAATCGTCAGTGTAAATATAATCTTTTTCATTGCAATACTCATATTAAATTAAAAATCAATTTGTACGCCAAATGCTATGGTTCTCCGGTATGGGTAGCTGCGCCCGTATGCCCTGCCGTCGTTTGCGGTGGTGCCCATGCCGGTGGTAACCCAGTCTGTTTCGGGATCAATGGCAATCTTGCCTAACTTGTCAAATTCAAAAAGATTTTCTCCGGTTAGATAGAATCTTGCCTTGTAAATCATGGCTTTCTGGAGTATTGGCTTGGGAAGGGAATAGCCAAGAGTCAAGGTTTTACACCTTAAGTAAGCCATATTGAGGAGGTAGCGATCGCTTCTTTGGTAGTTCCACACATTTCCTCCCTGGGCATGATCGATGGGTCTTGGGTAAAACGCATTGGGGTTATCTTCGCTCCAATAATCGAGGGTGTGGGCAAAATTGGCTTCCGATCCCATCCAGCCGGGCAGGATCATATTACCGGTTGCCCAAATGTTACGTTTTCCAACACCTTGGAAGAATACGTCAAAGTCAATCCCTTTCCAGGCTGCGCCCAAACGGAATCCATAGATGTACCTTGGCTGCTCATTTCCGATTACGGTACGGTCTCCGGTATCGCTTAACCGGTTTACGCCGTAATCAATAATCCCGTCTCCATTAATGTCTTTATACATTACGTCTCCGGGACTAAACCGAAAACTGTTGTTGCCGGGTTGAAAGAGCCATTGATAAGAAGGATCCAAGTTTTTAAGGAGGTTTATGGTCTTACCGTCAATAACTACCGTTTTAATTTTGCCGTCTTCCCAAACAAAGTCATCGTTGGTAAAGAGGCGCTCTACCTTGTATCCCCAAATATCGCCCAGCACTTTGCCTTTGTAATAAGTAGCATCCCACGCAGGGTCGTCTGCCGAGGCAAATTTAGAAACTACGGTTTTATAATCGGACAATTGGGCGGATGCGTATATTCTAAGCCCGTTGCGAAAAGCATGGTTAAAATTGAGTTCAATTTCAATACCTTTAGTGGTCAGCTCTCCAAAGTTTACCCGCGCAGCGGCTGCCCCTACCGAAGCGGGAATTGCCTCGCCCTGGGTGATCAGATTGGAAGATACTTTTTGGTACCATTCTACCGTCAGGCCAAACTTATCTTTCCAGAACCTCATATCCATGGCAAGGTCTAAAGTGGTTTGCGTCTCCCATGTTAAATCGGGATTTACTAAACTGGGACCTCCATTGGAGGGGACACCGGAGGGACCTCCCACCCAATTGGCAACGCTTCCGTTGGTCAACCAGTAACGCAGGTTTGTATCTCCAATGTTGGTCCCCTGGGAAATAGCGGCAATGTATAAACTGCTTGGCACGTTCTGGTTACCGACAGATCCATAGGACCCCCTAAATTTAAGAAAATTCACGTAGGGTTTAATCGGCCTCCAGAAGTTTTCTTCTGAGATGCGCCAGGCGGCAGAACCCGAAGGGTAGGATGCCCACCTCATGCCATCTCTGAACTTAGAAGATGCGTCTCTACGGAAGTTAACTTCAAACAGATATTTGTCCGCAAACTCATAGTTGATTCTGCCAAAAAAACCTACGGTAGACCACCATGTATGCTCGGATCCTACGGTTTGGTTTCCTCCGGCAAGGCTCATTTCGGGCAAATTATAGTCGTTTACATTGTCTCTCCGAGACCAGCTCCTGACGTATTCGGCATCTTCCATTTGGGTGCCGGCCATAAGCTTAACAAAATGTTTTCCAAAGGTTTTATTGTAGGTCAAGTACCCGTTGTAGGCATTCCGCATATTTTTACTGTTGTCCATTCTAATGTAATCTCGGTCGATCCTGAAAGCGGTGGTATAGTGATAGTCCATATCGGTTCCCACGGGATAGGCGTTAAACATATTGATACCGCCTGGAATGCCTCCTATCATCTTTTGCGCCCAATCGGTAAAATTGTAGGTATAATCAAAATTTGCCGTTAATCCGTTAAAAAGGTTAATGGTCGCGCCCAGATTCACACGGTTAAACCACGTTTCGTCTTTGGTGGGATGTTCGGCCGCAAGCCGCAGTTCATACAATCCGTTTCTGGTTTCCATGCCTTTGTATGTTCCTGATGGATAAGTGCTAAACCATCGATACAAATAGTAAGCGGGATCGTAGGTATTGTTGTCTCCAAAGTTAAAGGGAGATGCCTGATCGGTTTTGGAAAACATAAATCCGGAACGAAGGGTAACAAACTTGTTGATTTTTACACTGATATTTCCTGTTGAGTTTAGCCTTGTGTAATAGTCATGAAACTGCTGCAGTATTCCCGACTGATTCAGTAATCCGGTGGAGATGTTGTACGACACGGTTTCGTTACCTCCTGTTACCGAAAGATTATGCGTCTGCTGTGGCGCCCATTTTCTGTAGTATTCGTTTTCCAAATCCCAAGCCCTGTAGAAGTAGAATCCGCCAAGGGGAGACTTTTCAAAGTCGCGCCCTTCGACCATTTCGCTTCCGAATTCTTTTCCAAAGCCATACTTGTCCCAATACTCCTTAGTCTTTTGGGCAGAGGCAAGGGTGTATTTAACGCCGCCAATATTGGTCATCTCAACGGTTGGATCCGTACCATTGCGAAAAGCATTGCCGTTGCGTTGCAACCAGGAGTATTCCAGCTCCAAGTCCGGACGGGAGTTTACCGGCACTTTGGTCTTGGTTCCCCATGCAAAGTTGTTGTTGTACGAAACGGTGATCTTTCCATCCTTAGATCCTTTTTTGGTGGTGATCAATATTGCCCCGTTTGCTGCCCTTGCTCCATATATGGCTGTAGTGGCAGCGTCTTTCAGGGTAGAAATACTTTCGATATCGTTGGGGTTTACGAGCGACAGGTTGGGAACCTCCACGTTATCCACCAAAATTAACACATCTGCGCTTCCTTGTCCCATAGATACATAGTT
>WRJW01000129.1 GCA_009778375.1 Bacteroidota bacterium | reverse complement strand
GATGTGCGAAAAACTCAGGGAACTGATTCCGCGCCAACAGTTTGACATTGCCGTTCAGGCGGCCATCGGGGCCAAGATCATTGCCCGCGAAACGATTAAAGCGGTACGTAAGGACGTAACGGCCAAATGTTACGGGGGCGACATCACCCGTAAGCGGAAACTCCTTGAAAAACAGAAGAAAGGGAAACGCCGAATGCGTCAGGTGGGCAACGTCGAGGTTCCCCAGCAGGCCTTTTTGGCGGTGCTAAAATTGGATTAGAAGGCAGGTAAAAAAACGGACGAAGTGATTAATTTCGTCCGTTTTTTATGGATGGAATAAGTTTGCGTCGGATTATTTGATTTTAGCAAATTCTATATCCTTCTCGGCGCGCGCTTTAAAGTTGGCATTGGCATTAACCACTTCCATCTCCTTGGCCCAAGCAGCTTTGTCTCCTCTACGGGCTGCAATAATAGCGCGGAGGTAAGAGCCTTTGGGACATTCGCAGGTCATGGTGGCAGCCGCCTTGTCTATTTGATTGGTCATCAGATAAGCGACAGTCTCATTATGATCGCCTTCTCCCACTAATTTAGCGGCAGCTTCTGCATATTTACCATTCTTAATGTCAATAGCGCCCATACTGTATTTGGATTCGGTCAATCCGGCCTGGCTAAACAAAGCGTAGGCGTCGTCGAATTTGGCTTCGCGTGCAGCCACCACTCCCAGGTTGTTCTTTACGTAAGCGTCCTGATTGTGGGCTTTGGCTAAGGCAGTTTTGGCGGCCGCAAGGTCGTTACTGTTCAAGTAACATGCGGCTAAGTTGTTGTATCCGCGGGAGCTGTTGAATTTTTCGGCAGCTTGTTTGTATACTTTAATTTTGTCGTTGTTTTCGCTCAACAGGGTGCCGACTCTGAGCAGCGCTTCTTCGTCCAAAACATCCAACTGAGTAGTAACCATGTTCAACAATTCCGGAGAGGTAAAATTGGTAAAATCAACATTGGCAATCCATCTGGCGCGGCGCAATTCGGGTAATACTTTATCTTGCAGAGTGGTAAATACTTTTGACATATTGCGGATTTCACGTTCGCGCACGTTAAGGTCGCTGTACATTTCAAGTACGCGCAAGATCAAATCTTTGTCTAAAATGTCGGATTGGGCTACCAAGGTTTTAAACCCATCCCAGTCTTCGCCCATAGAGAGGGTTTTGAGGTCAACACCGGTGGCAATCTTTTTGGTGGCATTTTTGTAAGCGGTCTCTGCCGATTTTTCGCGGCTCGAAGAGAGTTTGTTGTTTAAAGCGGTGGGGCCTTCGGGAGAGGCGTAGGCAATAATTTCGGTATTTTTTATCTCTTTACGCTCATCGTTGAGGGCGTTAGAAAGGAATGCTTCAAAATCTTTAATCTCATCTTTGGTCAATTCTTTGGGACGTACCGTTGAACTGTTAACTAAATACAAAATCTGAGCTTCTTTTTGTTCCCTGATAATTTCCTGATATGCATCGGGGGCAAAAGCGGGATATCCGCCAAAAGTAGCCAATTTGTAGGTAATATTTGCTCCGTCTGCCACTTTGTAGGGGTAGGGGAATTCATATGGCTTATTTTTGTCGTAAACAGTCAGATGGAGTTCAAAATGAGAGGCCTCCATACCGGGTTTGTAGGCAAACTGCAAGGTCTGGGAAACACTCTTGCCCGATACCGGTACAACGGTGTTATTGTCCATGATTTTTTCTCCCTGCAGCGTCAATACAGGAGCGGCTTCTTCTCCTCCCTGGTAGACCAAAACGGGAGCTACCTTTAAAACAGCTTTGGGATGGAAATAACCTTGGGCAAACGTTACGGTGTAGGAAACATTAATGACATCGGCTACCACTGCAAGTACTTCCGGATTACAGGAAGTGGTAACCATTTCAGGATTTTTGACCATTTTGGCCGGGCCGCTGCAGGCAACAAATACAAATCCTGCCAACGCCAAAGTAAAAGTGCGTAATAGATTCTTTTTCATAATGTTATTACAATATTTTAAGTGTTTATAATTTATCTCTGTGTGTACAAAGATAATACTTTTTTAGAAAACATGTATATTTGCAGGCTGTGGATACAAAAGAGATTAAGCAAAAATTCGATATTATCGGCAACAACGCCGGACTTAACCGCGCCCTTGACATTGCCATTCAGGTAGCCTCTACCGATCTTTCGGTATTGATTACGGGAGAAAGCGGCGTGGGCAAAGAGGTAATACCTAAGGCAATTCATCAGTGCAGCGCACGAAAGCACGGTCATTATATTGCGGTCAATTGTGGGGCTATCCCCGAAGGAACCATTGATTCCGAATTGTTTGGACACGAAAAAGGATCTTTTACCGGCGCCCTCGAAACGCGCAAAGGTTATTTTGAAGTAGCCGACGGAGGAACGCTTTTTTTGGACGAAGTAGCCGAACTTCCGCTTTTTACACAGGTTCGTCTCCTGCGTGTCTTGGAAACCGGCGAATTTATAAAAGTAGGATCGTCTAAAGTTCAAAAAACCAATGTTCGGGTAATAGCGGCCACCAATGCCGATATCCCTTTAGCTATTCACAAGGGACAATTTAGAGAAGACTTGTATTACCGTCTTAATACTGTGCCCATTAGCATACCTCCTCTGCGTCAACGGAAAGAGGACATTTACTTGTTGTTTAGAAAATTTTCGGCCGATTTTGCCGATAGCTATAAGATGCCGCCGGTCAAGCTGACGCCCCAAGCTCAGGAAATGTTGATCCAGTATAGCTGGCCCGGCAATATCCGCCAGCTAAAAAATGTGGTAGAACAAATATCGGTAATCGAATCCCAAAGGGTGATTGGGCCTCAGCAACTGGCGCCTTATCTGCCCGCCAATAATCCGCTCTATCTTCCGGTGCCCTTCCACGAACGCAGTTCCGGCGATTATTTGGCCGAGCGGGACATATTATATAAGGTATTGCTTCAATTGCGCAACGAGGTTGACCAACTCAAAGAGCAAATTCGGCAGATGGGAAGGCCGGACGTTGTGGCTATTGGCAAGGAATGGGGAGATACGATTACCGAAACCGAAGTAATCGAAGAGGCCGAACGGATACCTTTGGAAGAGATAAAATCGTTAGAAGATATAGAAATGGAAGCCATAACGACTGCACTCAAAAAGAATAACGGAAGACGGAAAGCAGCGGCCCTTGAGCTGGGCATTTCGGAACGTACGCTCTATCGTAAAATTAAAGAATACCATATAAATGAAACGTAAAAGATTGACATTTGTGTTTTGGGGAGGCTTGCTGCTCTCTGCATCCTTGCTGCATGGATGCTGGTGGTACTCTTTTTCCAACGCCTCTCTTCCCCCCTCCTTAAAAACCATTTACATTGGTTATATCGATAATAAAGCTCCTTTGGTAAATCCGGCGTTAAGCAGCGTAGTAACCGAGCAGCTAAAGGATAAATTTGTCAAATTAACCAAGCTAAGTTTAGTAGATGAGGATGACGATTGGGATTTGAAGATAGAAGGAGAGATTACCGACTACGATACTAAGTCAATTGCCGTTACGGCAGAAGAGATGGCATCCATGCAACGTTTGACTGTTACGGTAAAAATCAGCTTCGAGAACAAGCAAGACCCTTCTCAAAGTTTTAGCAGCAAACAATTTTCAAAATTTTCTGATTATCCTGCCACCAAATCGTTAAGCGAAGTAGAATCGTCTTTGGTGCCGGAAATTGTAGAACAATTGGTAGAAGAAATTTTTAATGCGGCGGTAGCCAGCAATTGGTAATATATGGAACCTTCCCCCTTTTTGTTCACGTTTTTTGGTACGGATAAGCCTCCCATATCCGATATCGAAATATTTACCGAAAAATATCCATGGTGCGCAATAGGGCATAAATTACTTTTTGCCGCCTTGTGCGCTCAAGGGAACGAAGCCTACGTTACGCATCTTCCCAAGACGGCGGTATATGTTTATAATCGATCCGAATTATACGCCATGGCCCAAACCTCCCCCCTCGAATCCCTTCCCGTACAGATTCCTGTGCCCGAACCTGTGGAGACCCTCTTAGAGTTGGCGCCTGATCCTGCACCGGAAGCTTTATCCAAATCTTTGGAGCAGCGTGTAGCAGTGGCGGAGAAAGGGGGAGACTATTTTAACAGCGCCGATTTCAACGTCATGCCCTTAGATGAAAATAATCCGATAGATCGGTTTATCATACTCAAACCCAAAATGCCCAAGGCACAGCTACTGCCTCAGAACGACAGGGTCTCTTTATTGGATGTGTCCGACGACGATTTCATGACCGAAACATGGGCAAAAATCTATGTAGATCAGTCGCTTTATCAGTTAGCCAGAGAAGCCTATAAAAAACTTATTTTGTTATATCCAAAAAAAAGTGATTACTTTGCAGCCCTTATTCAGGAAATAAAGTTAAACGCTAATCGTTGATAGTATGTATACCACTTTTGCCATAATCATTGTGATCGCCAGCATTTTACTTACCCTTGTGGTGCTGGTGCAAAACTCAAAAGGAGGCGGATTAGCCGCCAATTTTGCTGCCGGCAACCAAACGCTTGGAGTTCGGCAAACCGCTGATTTTTTAGAAAAAGCCACTTGGACACTTGCTTTGACCATTTTGGTTTGCTGTATTGCAGCCACTGCGTTTATTGCCACCGGATCCTCTGCGCGGCAGTCCGAGTTGCAAAACCGATTGGAGAATGTGCAGACAGGAACGACGCCTCAGTTCCCCGCTCCGCAACAGGACGCACAGTTTCCCATAGAGTAAACGGACCTGTTTACGCAATAAAAGGAAAGCGAACAAAAAATGTTCGCTTTTTTTATTGCTGATAATCTGTGGCATACAAAATATTTTAAAATTTTTAGTACTTTGTGATACAAGGTATAAATATTTTTATATACCTTTGCAAAACCAAATACAGTGTAAAAAATAATACTAAAACAAAAACAGTACTAAAATGAAAAAAGTAATGAATGTAGGAATCGGCGGATCGGGCTTTATGATAGACGAAGACGCCTACTATCGATTAAACGACTATCTGACGCGCTTTAAAAATGGATTGGACTCCGGAAAGGAGTCTTCTGAGGTGATGTTGGACGTAGAACAACGGATTGCCGAACTGTTTAAAGAGGAACTCCGTTACAGAGAAGAGGTGATCAGCCTCACTTTGGTAGAAAAAGTAACAAAACGCTTAGGTTTTCCCGAAGGGGCCGATCGTAGCCGAGACTTTAATTTTGACAGGGGGTACGACGCCTATACCCGTCCCCGCAGGGTGCTCTACAGAGATCCGGATCATAAAAAGTTGGGCGGAGTATGTTCGGGATTAGCCGCCTATTTTGACACAGACGCCACCTTGTGTAGGATACTCTTCTTAGTTGCCTTTGTTTGCGGCACCTTGGGCTTTTGGGTCTACATGATCCTTTGGGTTGCCGTTCCCAAGGCGCGCACAGCCGCCGAAAAATTAGAAATGCGCGGTATTCCCGTTACGGCCGAAAATCTTAGAAAAGCGGCACAGGACAAATTTAATTAACACAAAAAGTCATGAATGAATTTAACACCGACAACATTAAAGCCCAAATGCGCAAGGGCGTATTGGAATACTGTATTTTAAGTATTTTAAACAAAAACGATGCGTATGCTTCTTCCCTGATATCGGAACTTAAAGAGGCCAAGATGATCGTTGTAGAAGGGACCCTCTATCCCCTTCTGACACGCCAGAAAAATCAGGAATTGCTCACCTACCGATGGGAAGAATCCCCTCAGGGTCCTCCCCGTAAATACTACGCCATTACCGATAAAGGGCGTGCTCTTCTCGAAGAAATGGATACGGCCTGGCAGGATGTGGTAGAAACACTTGCCTTAATCAGAAATAAATAATCACCTAAAAACAAAAA
>WRJW01000128.1 GCA_009778375.1 Bacteroidota bacterium | reverse complement strand
CCGTTTGCCGCTGTGCCAAAGGAGGAGGAATGAGGGTAACAGCTTTGGTCGACAACCTTATTCCACATGAGCGCCACTTTTGGGATACCCCTTTAAGCCGCTATTTTACGGGTGGCGTAGACGCCTTTGTGGCCATGTCGCGTCAGGTACAGGAGGAGATTATCGCCTTTTGTCCCCCCAAACCGGTAGTTTATTCCCCTCATCCGGTATATGATATATACGGGCTACCTGTTGAGCGAATAGAGGCAGCCAAACAGTTGGGATTGGATGCGGCCTGTTCCTGGACCCTCTTCTTTGGATTGGTACGTCCCTATAAGGGATTGGATTGGTTGTTAGAAGCTTGGGCTATGTTTAAGAAACAGGGATTTGCGGCGGGCAAAAAACTGTTGGTGGCCGGAGAATTTTACGAAAACGAAGAAAAATACCGGAACCAAATCGTGCAGTTAGGCATTACCGACGACATTGTTATCCACAACCGCTTTATTCCCGACCATGAGGTAGCTGCCTATTTCTCTTTGTGCGACTTGGTGGTACAACCCTACAAAAGCGCCAGCCAAAGCGGCATTACCCAAATCGCCTATCACTTTTTAAAACCCATGATTGTTACCGATGTAGGCGGTTTGGCAGAGATGGTTCCAGACGGAATCGCCGGCTATGTGGCGGCGCCCCATCCCCAATCGGTAGCCGAGGCCATGGCTCTTTTTTATGCAGAGGGTCCTACGGATAGATTTACCGCAGGGATACGTACAGCAAAGAAGCGGTTTTCCTGGGAAGCCTTGGCGCAGGCAGTATGTGTTTAGTCGCTGTTAAAACAATTTCAAAAATCCAAGAGAGTTGAGAAAGATAAGCGCAATGGCAACAGGCGCCACAAATTTCAGGATAAACATCACCACGCCAAAAATCGGAACCTTATACCGGCCGCCGCTGCTGAGTTCCTCTTTTACCGCACTCTTGCTGAGCACCCATCCAATAAAGATGACGATCAACAGGCCGCCGATCGGGAGCAAAATGTTGGATGCAAGGTAGTCAAACATATCAAAAAATCCTTTCCCAAAAATTTTAACCTCCTTTAAAACGCCAAAAGAGAGGGCGCTAAGGCTTCCGGTCACCACCACCACTGCCGAGGTTATAGCCACAGAGAGTCGGCGCGACACTTTAAGTTCTTCGGTAAAATAGGCAGTAACCACTTCAATAAGCGAAATGGAGGAGGTAATGGCGGCAATCAACAGGCTTGCAAAAAAGACAAAAGCAAAGATATTGCCCAAAGGGAGCTGGGCAAAAATAAGGGGCAGGGTGACAAAGACAAGACTGGGTCCCTCGGAGGGGGAGATGCCAAAGGCGAAGACGGCGGGCATAATGGCCAAACCGGCCAGCATGGCAAAGCCCAAGTCGGCAAAGCTGCTGTATGTTCCCAATTTAACAATACTCTCCTCCTTTTTTACATAAGAGGCGTAGGTAATGATACACCCCATACCCAAACTGAGCGAGAAGAAGGCCTGGCCCAAGGCGGCCAGCAAACTTTGCCCCGTGATTTTAGAAAAATCGGGACGGAAAAGGAACGAAACGCCCTGAGATGCACCCGGTAAAAAGAGTACCCGCACGGCAATGAAAATAATCATTACTAACAGTATGGGCATCAAAATTTTAGCATATTTTTCAATGCCGTTTTTAATGCCGGCTACCACAATAAATGCCGACATGCCCAGGAATACCAAATGCCAGAGAATAGGGCGAAAAGGAGAGGTGGAGAAATCTGTAAAATGTTGATTTTGTACCACGGAATCTGCAGAAAATCCCCCTATTACGGATTGATACATATATTCGATGGTCCATCCTCCAATCACACAGTAAAACGACAGAATGGCAAAGGAAGCGGCTACGCAAAGGATACCAATGCCCCACCATCCTGTTCCGGGCGCTAATTTTTTAAAAGCGCCCAAAGCGTTGCTTTGGGAACGCCGTCCGATTACAAATTCCGAAAACATGATCGGAAGGCAAAGGAAGAGTACAAACAGTATGTACACAATGATAAAGGCGGCGCCGCCGTAAGTGCCTACCAAATAAGGGAAGCGCCAAAAATTTCCAAGGCCGACTGCCGACCCCGCTACGGCGACCAAAACGCCAAATTGACTGCCAAAATGATCTCTTGAATTTTGCATAGTTACATAGTGTTAGAACATGCAAAAGTATAAAAATATTCAGAAACTGTTTCAAAAAGGGCGTTACCCCAGATTACCATCCGGGGTTTTGACGCAATTCGTAGCTGTTGTCGGCGTATAGATCTATTTGACTTTTAGGGATTGGAGACAGATAGGCTCTTTCGGGTTTTACCTCGAGGCGAGACGTTCTTGAAATCAATCTAAATCCTTTTTGATCGGCCGGATCCATGGACTTTGAAAAAACTTCGTAGGTCTCGGTTCCATCATAAATGCCATAAATATTGGCTTGGGTAGCGGTGAGGTTGATCTCTCCGGTAGCGGCATTGCTAAAGATTACTAAGTATCTTCCCGTTTCGCGCCTGCTCAGATCCATATAGGCGCCCCACAACGTTTCGGGGTAGAGATCGTTGTTGAAGTACTCAATTTTTTTCCATCTCTTTACATCGTCTGCCCGTGTACATTCATAAAAGAGTTCAATCATCCGCTCTCTTCGAATTTCCCAAATCAAAGGAGAGACGTCTGCATCCCTTTTATTGTCAATGGGAATAGCGTTGAGGTTGAGGTGGGCCAAGGGAACCAAGCCTTGAGAGATGCCCGTTTCGTCTATGGGACGATCGCGTAACGCATTTATAGTTAAATCTATATCAGATTGAGTTACCGTTGCTTCTCCCAATTTTTCAAGTTCTGCTTTGGCTTCTATGTAATTTAAGAGTATCTCGCCATAACGCATTACAGGGCAAGATGTTTCGTTATTTCCATTCCAAACTGCCGCTCCCGAATTAAGTTCGCCCTCCCTGGGAATAAATTTTCGGGTATAGTAACTGGAGTAACTGCCTCTGTTTACAAGGGTGTCGCTAATCGACATTCCTAACCTTGGATCAACTTTTTTGAGTAGATTGGACAAGGCATACTCCTCAAAATTTTGGGGATTGATCAGGTCGGATGTCCCCTGAGGTTTGCCGTCAATACACAGTACAGAGGAGATAAATTTGTGGTTGGGCGCTCCATACCATTGCGTGTCAAACCTTGGATTGCAATATGTTGCTACAGTATGGGCTACAGAAGACCGGATATATTCGCGCCCCAAAATAACCTCCTTGTTGGACGAAAGATCCAGAGAACCAAAGAGCGTTCTTAAATCGGTTTGAATGGCATACCGCCCCGATTGAATGACCATATCGGCATAGTTTAGCGATGCTTTCAGGTATTTTTTGGCCCTTTCGCTATCGCCTCCTCCAAAAACGGCGTCGTGATAAACCTGCCACGTTCCCTCGTAAAGCATATATTTTGAAGCGAATGCGGCTATCACATATTTTTCTACATATCCCCAATTTTTGGCTGATCTACAATGATTTATTGCATATTCAAAATCATCGAAAATTTTATCGGCAATATAGACTCTGGGGTCCCTGTTTTTAAACAACAAATCGGGGTTGTCTGTAGGGACGGGAGCATCGTAATAGGGGAAATCTCCATAAATCATAATGGCTCTTGCATATTCAAGGCCGCGGAAAAACCTTGCCACGCCCATCCAGTGGGCATAAACATCTTCGGTAAGTTTGGGTTTTGCCCTGTTTTCGATGCGATCAATAAAAATATTGGCCTTTCTAACTCCTTGCATGATGCCCAACCACCCCTTGATACCTGTTGCGGTTTCGGGAACGGTATTGGGAAAGTCGTACTGCATTTGGTTGCTCATAGAGACCACATCGGAGATGGAGTAATCGTTATAGAAGATCGTATATCCCTGTCCGCTCCAGCCCGTGCCGTATCCTTGGAAGTATCTTTCATAAAATCCGTTTGCAAAGAGTTCAAGGTTTTTCTCCGACTCCCAGTAGGTGTCGTCATCCAAAATATCTTTGTTTGGACGATCAAGAAAGTCATTACAGCCTGTACCCGCAAAAAGCAATGCAAATATGATATAAAGTGTCTTTTTCATGGTGATTTTGTATTAAGTCTGTTTATAATCCGAGTTGAATTCCAAGAGAAACCGTTTTATAGAACGGCGTACCTACGCCCACCCGTCCGGCATTGTAGGTGCCTGACCTGTAGGCGGATTGATTAATGCTAACCTCGGGGTCAATGGGAAGGTCGCCAAGTTTGTGAAAGGTAAACATATTTTCACACGCCACATAGACCCTTGCTCTTGACACATTGGCTTTGCTAATGAGTCGGTTGGGTAACGAATAGCCAAAGGTAATGTTTTTGATACGCAAGTACGACATATCCAAAAGGAACCTGGATTGGGTTACGGTATTAAAAATAGCGGCGTTTGAGCCTTCGTTGCACTGGAGGTTGTAGGGGCGGGGGTAATAGGCGTCCGTTCTGTCTTCACGCCAAAAGTCGCCTGCAATCACCTGAGGCATTGCCCCGGCCAAAGCGTTGTATCCCGGAACCACCAACGGTCCGTCGGGACGGATTTGACGTGAACCAATTCCCTGCATAAAGAGGCTAAAACTAAATCCTTTATAATCCAACCCCAATCTAAAACTATATTCGTACCTTGGGGTTGAGTTTCCAATGATGGATAGATCGCCGGGATCTTCTACGGTATTCTTGCCGTTATTAATCGAGCCGTCTCCATTGAGGTCTTTAAACTTAACGTCTCCGGGGCCAAACCTGAAGTTGCCCGACTGAAGAAAATCCTGATACCCGGTGTCACTCACTAAGACGTTCACTGTTTTACCGTTTACTACTTTGGTAACCAATTGTCCGTTCTCCCACACAAAATCCTCTTTTTGATAGAGTCTGTCGGTGGTATAGCCCCAGATTTCTCCTACGGTTCTGCCGGTGTAATAGGAGGCGGTAAGGGAGTGGGTCTCAGTCTCCTGATATTTGGTAATTTTAGAAAGCGCATCGGCAAGCGTTGCCTCTACAGAGATGCTTAATCCGTTGGCAAAGGTACGGGAATAATCAAGGGAGATTTCGTATCCATTGGTTGTTAGTTCTCCAAAGTTTCCCTGAGGAGAATCTGCTCCAAAAGAGTTGGGAAAGGGTGCGCCAACGATAATCATGTTCTTGGTTTTTCTTTGGAAAATGTCGGCGGTAACTCCCAATTCCCCTTTAAGGAACCTTGCATCAAATCCGGCATCCCTCACCTGCACAGTTTCCCAGGTAATCTCGTTGCGCACGGCTGCGGGAGTACCGTAATAGGGGAGTTGTTCTCCATTCACAATCCAATTTGATGATCCCGAAGACATGGTGGGAACATATAAAGTGTTGGATACAGTTTGATTGCCGATAGATCCATAAGAGGCGCGTAACTTCATATAGTTCCAAACCGACTTAATGGGGTCCCAAAATCGCTCTTCCGAAACCCTGTATCCTGCCGAGAAGGAGGGAAACCAGGCCCATTTTAACCGATCCGGAAATTTGGAGGTACCGTCGTAGCGCAAGTTGGCTTCGAGCAAAAGTTTTTCTTTGTAGTTGTAGTTCATACGCCCGTAAAAGCCCGCTTGAGATTCCCAGGTATCTCTTCCGCCAAGCGGAGTGCCGGGAGGAATCACCGTGGATAAATTAAATTGCGGATTATCGGCATACAACAGATCGTATTTGGTGGCATACAAAGAGTTGTAATCGGT
>WRJW01000127.1 GCA_009778375.1 Bacteroidota bacterium | reverse complement strand
GATGTTGCAGGATTTTGCCTACCGTATCTCTATCGGATGGAGCCTGTTTGCTTTGGCGGGCCTCGTCACCCTGATCGTCACCCTGCTCACGGTTAGTTGGCAGGCTATTCGGGCCGCCACGGCCAATCCGGTAACGTCGATTAAAAGTGAATAAAAAAGAAATATGAAAAACGTCTTACGCCTCCTCTTATTTTTTATGGTCACTGCTTGCCGTACAGCGACGTATACAGATGTTATGGCTCCGGTTGATTATGTCAACCCCCTAATGGGTACCCTGTCGGACTTCTCTTTTTCTGCCGGAAATACTTATCCGGCGGTAGCCTTGCCCTGGGGAATGCACTTTTGGACTCCCCAGACGGGTAAAATGGGCAACGGTTGGGCCTATACCTATACCGACAAAAAGATTCGAGGTTTTAAACAGACCCATCAACCCAGCCCTTGGATTAACGACTACGGCGCCTTCTCTTTGATGCCCGTAACGGGCGGAGGTAAATGTTTAGAAGAGGATCGCGCCAGTTGGTTCTCGCACAAGGCAGAGGTGGCCAAGCCCTATTATTACAGCGTCTATTTGGCCGACCACGATATTACCGCCGAAATTACGCCTACCGAGCGGGCGGCTCTTTTTCGCTTTACTTTTCCGCGTTGCGACAGCGCTTTTGTGGTGGTAGATGCTTATGATAGAGGTTCTTTTATAGCCTTGCAGCCCGACCGGCAAACGCTCATCGGTTATTCTACGCGCAACAGCGGAGGGGTTCCCGATAACTTTAAAAACTACTTTGTAATGGTTTTTGAACGTCCGGTAGAGATCTACGATTCTACCTGTTATCAGGCAAATCATGCCTTAGTCGGCTTGGGCTTTAGCACGCAAGAGGGCGAGCCATTATTAGTCAAAGTTGCCTCTTCTTTCATCAGCTTTGAGCAGGCGTTTCAGAATATCAGAGAATTGGAAATAAACGAAGATCATTTTGGCAAAGGGTTGTTTGATAGAATCAAAGAGGCGGCGGCGGCGCGTTGGAACGAGGTGCTGGGACGTATCCGCGTAGCAGGCGGCACAGACGATCAGTACCGTACCTTTTACTCCTGCCTCTATCGCTCGTTATTGTTTCCCCGTAAACTCTATGAGGTTTCGGCAGTGGGAGATACGGTACACTACAGTCCCCATAACGGTCAAATATGCAGCGGCCCCCTCTATACCGATACCGGTTTTTGGGACACCTTTCGGAGTTTGTTTCCGTTGCTGAATTTAGTCTACCCCTCGGTAAACCGCGAGATACAGGAAGGGTTGCTCCATACATATTTAGAGAGCGGATTTTTACCCGAATGGGCCAGTCCCGGCCACCGGAACTGCATGATCGGGAACAACTCTGCCTCTGTGGTGGCAGACGCCATAGTCAAAGGAGTGACCCGTACAGCCCATATTGATTCTTTGTATGCTGCCATGGTACATGGTACCAATCATGTACATCCAAAAATTCGTTCAACGGGGCGATTAGGGCATGAGTATTACAATGCTTTGGGTTATATCCCTTACGATGTGGGGATTAACGAAAATGTTGCCCGCACTTTGGAGTATGCCTACAACGACTGGTGTATTTTACAGGTAGCCAAATGGTTGGATCGCCCTGCCGAAGAGGTGGATTTATGGAGTCAGAGGTCTCAAAACTATCGTAATGTATTTGACCCTCAAGTAAATTTGATGCGCGGACGCAACAAGGACGGGACTTTTCAATCCCCCTTTAGCCCCTACAAATGGGGAGATGCCTTTACAGAAGGGAACAGTTGGCACTATTCATTTAGCGTTTTTCACGATGTGCCCGGATTGATCGACTTGATGGGCGGCCCCGATGCCTTTGTGGCAAGGCTTGATTCGGTCTTTTTGGCACCTCCCCTGTACGACGACAGTTACTACGGCTATTGCATTCACGAGATCAAAGAGATGCAGGTGGCCGATATGGGCAATTACGCCCACGGAAACCAGCCGGCCCAACATATGATTTACCTGTACGATTATGCCGACGCTCCTGAAAAAACGCAATATTGGGTGCGGGAGGTAATGAACCGACTCTATTCGGCCACTCCGGACGGCTATTGCGGAGACGAGGACAATGGTCAGACATCGGCCTGGTATGTATTTTCTGCATTGGGCTTTTACCCCGTTTGCCCCGCCTCTTTGGAATACGCGGTGGGCGCTCCGCTCTTTAAAAAAGCGACCATTCAGTTAGAAAACGGCCGGCAAATAGTGGTTTCGGCGCCTGAAAACAGCCGCACCCACCGTTATGCCCAACAGGTTACCGTAAACGGAAAACGCCTGAATAATTGGTTTTTTGACCATCGCTTGCTGGCCGGCGGAACAACGATTACCTTTGACATGACAAATTAGAGAACGTATGAGGAACAATGAAACCAAAGTATGGTCGGGCTTTTTTACCAATTTGCTGGGGGTGATCCTGGGTATTGTACTCACTTTTGGAGGCAATGCTTTATGGCAGCAACGCGAAGAGAAGAAAAAGAGCAAAGAGATGTTGATTTTGGTACGGAATGAGTTGGAGACCAATAAAGAGTGGTTCAAGAGTCAGGAGACGTTTATAAGCATGGACCGTTATGTGTACCAAAGAGTTTTGGAGCTCAAAGGTAATTGGAAATCTATTCCCCAAGATACCCTGGAAGCGTATAAAACCAGAACAACCATTTTGGGTGTGAATCAGTTGACCTTTTCCGCCTGGCAAATACTTCAAAATTCCGAGATGATTCAAAAAATGACCGACAAGGAATTGGTGATCCGATTGATGGATTGTTATTTTTGGATTAACAAGATGCAGGAAGTTATTATGAAAGAATATTGGGATCGCAAAGTAAAGGCGCTTCCCTTTGAAACCGATCTCTATAAGTATTTTGATGTGGTGATGAGCAACAGAGAGTCTGTATCTTTTTATACTGTAATGAGTTCTCATTCATTCGGTTTTTGGAATCTTTTTCCGACCATAGATGCAATCATAGATTATACCATTATGTTGTTGGATAAACGCGGGGATTATCGCTATAATATGGAAGAAGAAGATAGAGAAATGGAACTATTTATTCAAGCCAGGATAGACAGTGTGTACAGGAATAGACCGTGAGGTAAATAGCGCATCGGGAGACGCCTTGATGCACAGTCAGGTATCGGGACAAGCCGAGGGCGCGACTTTAGTTTTTTTGCACGGAAACGGCGAAGACAAACGTATCTTTGATCCGCAAATTAATTATTTATCAAACGATTACAAAATTGTAGCCATTGATACCAGAGGGCATGGGCAATCTGCCCGCGGAACAGAACCCTTTACTTTTCATACTTTTGCCTGCGATCTGTTTGCCGTATTGGATAATTTGCGTATAGACAAGGCACACCTCATAGGCTTTAGCGACGGGGCGATTACGGCCTTGCATGCCGCCTTATTGCAACCGGAACGCATCTTGTCGATGATTTTGCTGGGCGTCAACTACAATACCCGTGGATTGAAATGGAGGCCCTACGTGTATATTCGTTTGGCGTATGCCTGGTTGTGGGTTGCTTCGTTTTTTGCGGCATCAAAACGCAAACAAAGAGAGGTATGGGGATTGATGGTGCATCAACCCCAACTGACCTTAGAAGAGATAGGGAGGATTCGCGTACCTGCTTTGGTAGTAACCGGTGAAAAAGATATGGTGCGTCAACGTCAGAACGACGAGATCATTCAGGCGATTACAGGCGCTCAACGTTTGGTGATTCCGGGAGTCGATCATTTTTGGATGTTTAAGCAGCCGGAGCTACTCAACCGCATTATCGTGGATTTTCTAAACGGAGTATAGTTATGTATTTTAGGCTCTTTTGGTCATTTTTTAAAATCGGTGCCTTTACCTTGGGCGGAGGATATGCCATGATCCCTCTTTTTCAAAGAGAAGTGGTAGACAAAAAGAAATGGTTGAAAGAACCGGAATTTCTCGAAATGTTGGCCATAGCCCAATCGTCGCCCGGCCCGATTGCTTTAAATACGGCTATTTTTGTGGGATACAAGACCAAAGGGGTAATGGGAAGTCTTATGGCGGGTTTAGGCATAGCTTTACCCTCATTTACAGCTATTTTGTTGATTGTCTACTTTTTTACAGATTTCAAAGATCAGCCCGGCGTAGAGAGGGTTTTTAAAGGCATTCGTCCGGCGGTTGTGGCCTTAATTGTGGCGCCCTTGTGGAAGATGAGTCGCGCTGCTGAACTTTCGTGGAAAACGGTGTGGGTGCCTCTTGGGGTTATTTTGCTGATTGCCCGGGCGGGTATTTCTCCGGTGTATATTATTTTGGGAACAATTCTTACGGCTTTGTGTACAGCCTTTTGGAAGCATAGAAGTCTAAAACCGGCGGGAGGGGAAGAGAAGTGATATATTGGCAACTCTTTGTTACTTTTTTAAAGATTGGCGCTTTGGGTTTTGGCGGAGGGTATGCCATGCTTTCGCTGATTCAGTTTGAAGTGGTGGAGCGGCATCAGTGGATCAGCGCTGCCGGTTTTACCGACATTGTGGCCATTTCGCAAACCACGCCGGGCCCGATTGCCTTTAATACGGCTACCTACATCGGCTACACTGCCGCAGGCAACGCTTGGGGATCATTATTGGCCACGGTGGCGGTGTGCATCCCCGCTTTTATCATCATGCTTGCCATTTGTCGCTTCTTTTTTATTTTCAAAGATAACCCCTATATGCGGCGAACGTTGGATTTTATTAAACCGGTGGCCATTGGGTTGATCGGAGCGGCAGCCGTAATGCTCATGAACCGACAAAATTTTACCGATTATATCAGTTTCGTCATTTTTTGTACTGTATTAGTTATGCAACTCTTTTTTAAAAAAATAAGTCCGATTGTTTTGATTCTCCTTGCGGGAATAGCCGGATATTTTTTGTATTAAAGCGCGATCTCCACCCCACTGTAAAAGTCTAAAATCTTGACCCGAAACAAAAAGTCGTATTTGGCCTGGACCTGTTCTGACCGGCTTGAGAAGAGTTTGGTTTGGGCCTCGCTGTATTCATAGGCCGATATCATTTGGAGTTGGTAGCGCTCCTCGGCATATTTAAAGGCTTCTAAGCTGGATTGACAAGCCGTTTCTGTAGCATAATATCTGGCCTGGGCGGCTAAGGCGCTGCGGTAAGCCTGCTGGATCTCTTTTTGCAGGTTGATTTTGGCGTTGTCCAACTCCAGCGCCCGATTATTTCTGTTTAATTGGGCGCTGCGCACCTGGTTGCGCGTTTGAAAACGGTTAAAGATGGGGATGCTGATGTTTAGGCTAATGGCTTCCCGCTGGTTGTTGCTGATTTGCGAAGAGAGGCTGATATTGTTGACGCCACTGCCAAAGAGGTAATTAAATCCGTTGTTGTACGAGAAGCCTAAGTTGACCGTAGGGAGAAAATAAGATTTGGCCATTTTTATGCCAACCTCGCTGCTCCGGTATCTAAAATCGGCCTCTTTTATGACGGGCTTAAGGGCCAAAGCCGATTCGTAGACTGCGTCGGGATTTTGGATCAGGGCGATGTCCATCGAGGAGAGGTATTCCGGTTCTAAAATGTCAAACGATTCGGCATTGGATACGTTGAGGAGTTGGGCTAAGTTGAGCAGGGATTGGGAAAGATCGTTTTGGGCGTTGATGCGTGCAAGCTCCTCTTTGGCCCATTGGGCTTTAAGGTC
>WRJW01000126.1 GCA_009778375.1 Bacteroidota bacterium | reverse complement strand
CGGAGGGCGACAAACCGTATAGACCCAGGACGGAGGGCGACAAACCTTACCACAGGACGCCACAGCCTGAGGGAGTCTACGCAGATACCGACCAAAACCGGAAACTGCGCCCTCGAAAAAACAAACAACTCGAAGAAGTGCCGCCAAAAATCCGCGAGCGCGTTACCCCCGAATTCATAAAAGACGAGATGCGACTCAACAAGTATATCTCAAATTCGGGCGTCTGTTCGCGCCGCGAAGCCGACGAATTTATTGCCGCCGGCTTGGTTACCGTTAATGGCGAAGTTGTTACCGCCATGGGCACCCGCGTCAAGAGTAGCGACGATATCAGGTTTAACGGGGAGCGCTTAAAGGGCGAAGAAAAAGTCTACATTCTGATGAACAAGCCTAAAGATTTTGTGACCTCCACCGACGATCCCCATGCAGAACAAACCGTTATGGACTTATTAGCAGGTCATTGCGAACAAAGGGTCTATCCGGTAGGCCGCTTGGACAAATCTACCACCGGCGTGCTCCTGCTCACCAACGACGGCGCCTTAACCGAACAATTGACCCACCCCTCCCACGACCGTAAAAAAATCTATCAAGTCGATTTGGACAAAAACCTTCAAAGAACAGATATGGAGCTGTTGGTACAGGGGATTGAATTGGAAGACGGCATGGCTCATGTTGACGAGATCAGCTATATAGACGAAAACGAGAAAAAAATTGGAGTCGAAATCCATTCGGGCCGCAACCGCATTATCCGCAGAATGTTTGAACAGTTAGGGTATTCGGTAAAAAAATTAGACCGCGTATACTTTGCCGGACTGACCAAAAAAGGGGTACGACGCGGGGCATGGCGTTTTCTCACCCCTCGAGAAGTCGGCATGCTAAAGATGGGCTCTTATGAGTAAGCCTCCTGCTCATCGATCCGGATTTGTAAATATTGTGGGCAATCCCAACGTGGGAAAATCGACCCTGATGAATGGTTTGGTGGGAGAGAAGCTCTCGATCGTTACGGCCAAAGCCCAAACTACCCGCCACCGCATTATGGGAATTGTGAACGGCCCCGATTATCAGATTGTTTACTCCGACACCCCCGGCATCCTGAAACCTAACTATAAGTTGCAGGAGCGCATGATGGACTTTGTGGATATAGCCATGGGCGATGCCGACATTATGCTGTATGTGACCGATGTGGTGGAGACCGGCGCTAAAAATGAAGATTATTTAGAAAAAATCAGGCGGATTAACATACCGGTACTTTTAGTAATCAATAAAATTGACCTGACCAACCAGCAAGCGTTGGAATCTTTGGTGGAGCAATGGCAAAATTTGCTGCCTAAAGCCGAAATTTTTCCCGTTTCGGCTTTAGAAAAATTTAACTTGGACCACCTTTTTGACCGCATTGTGGCCCTGCTCCCCCCCTCTCCCCCGTGGTACGACAAAGCCGTCTTTACCGACCGCAACCTCCGCTTTTTTGCCTCGGAAATTATCCGCGAAAAAATCTTGCTCCATTACGCTCAAGAGATTCCCTACTGTACCGAAGTGGTCATCGAAGAGTTTAAAGAGGATACCGATATGTACCGGATTCGGGCGGTGATTCACGTGATGAGGGAATCTCAAAAAGGGATTGTCATTGGAGCCAAAGGGAATATGCTCAAAAAAGTAGGCACTCAGGCCCGCATCGATATGGAATCCTTTTTTGAACGGAAGGTATTTTTGGAACTCTTTGTCAAGGTCAATCCCAACTGGCGCGAAGACAAACGCAAACTCAAACAGTTTGGGTATATAGAGGGGTAATTTAGGGAGATATGTACACATCCACCCTTCCCACGTGGCTGCCCCGAGAGTCGGCCTGTACAATAGGAACCTCCGCTCCATCCAAGTTTTTACGCACGTCGGGCTTTTTTAAGAGCGTATGGGAGTGTCCGCCAATAATCAAATCTATATTTCGGGTATGTTCGGCCAAGTAGACGTCCGAAGGGCGCTGGGCGGATCCTCCGTCGTAGCCCAAATGGCTGAGGCAAATTACCAAATCGCATTTTTTCTCTTTCTTGAGCTGTTCGGCTAACCGGTTAACAATCGGCACGGGATTTTGAAATTCTAAATGCGCTAAGGCCGAGGCAGATACTATACCCTGCAAAGTTACGGTAACACCTATAATCCCAATCCGGTATCCATTGCGTTTGATAATGGTATAGGGCTTAATGGTACGTTTTAAGGGGGTCTCCGTAAAGGAGTAATTGGCGCACAGGCTAACGTATTTTGCTTTTTTGAGGCGTTTGGCCAAATCTTTTTGTCCGTTATCAAACTCATGGTTGCCAATAGCCACGGCATCGTACAACATGGCATTCATCAGGGCAATTTCCAACTTGCCGCCAAAAAGGTTAAAATAGGGAGTCCCCTGATTGTAATCGCCGGCGTCCAGCACAACCACCTTGCCCGGATACTCCCGCCGTACCTGGGCCATATAGGCCGCCCGACGTTCCACGCCCCCCAATCCGGCACTTTGGCCGCTCGTCTGAGCATCCATCTGGCTGTGCACATCGTTGGTATGCAGGATAATCAAATCCTGGGCCGCAGAAACGCAAGCAATGAGCAGACATATAATCAGCAAGAAGTATCTATTCATTATTCCTGATTTTTATTCGGTTGTCTATCGCGGCCTCGACCTCTTTTCCCTCGCTTTTAAGTATCGACATATATTGCAGCACCACATCCCTAATCATCACCCCTGTGTCAACTACCGTTACCGCACGCTTTAATGCGGTTACGCTGTCGCCGCCTCCCAGCAAAAAATCAATGGTGGCCACCGTATAGCGTTTTTCAGGGTCAAAAGGCTGTCCGCCAATTAAAAGTTTGGTAATCTTTCGCCCGACGATTTCGACCTCCACATTGCCTACCGCTTCCATTCGGTTGGCTCCGGCAAAAGTTTGGAAGAGTTCCTGTACATCTTTCCCTTCCAATTCGAGCAGCACTAAGGAATTTTCAAAGGGAAAGACGGCGTACACATCGTAAATCCTCACAACTCCCTGAGGAAAAGAAGCGCGCAGGCCTCCAAAATTGGTGAGGGAAAAATCGACCGGTTCGCGGGAATATTGAGCGGCCACCCTCCATAAAGCATCGGCGGCAAAATTGGAGAGGGGGCTCTGCGGACGAAAAGCCCTCATCTCCGCAGGGGCAAAGCCAACTACCTGCATCATCTCTTTTTCCAACTCGGGACGGTAATGATGCATAATACGCGACACGCGGAGGGGTGGGGCTGCGTCGTACAGCGTGTCCATCCTTGTCATGGCAAATTCAAAACGAACCTTATGCTCCTGAGCCAGCGTCAGCGAGGCCGCAAAAAGCCATAAGAGCAGGGAAAATACAATGCGTCTCATCTCAGTTTTTATAACGCATCCATTTCCACAACTCTTTCCACGACACCTTTTTGCCGTACATCAAAATCCCTACGCGGTAAATTTTGGCCGCAAAATAGGCGATCCCCATAAAGGTGCCCAGAAGCAGGAACAGGGATAAGGCTAACTCCCAAGGAGGTACGCCAAAAGAGATGCGGGCCATCATGATCATGGGCGAGGTAAAGGGAATCATGGAACCCCAAAAAGAGAGGGCGCTGTCGGGATGCTGAAAAGTGTGCATCATCATAAACATACCCAATATCAGGGGCAGGGTAACGGGCAACATAAACTGTTGGGTATCGGTTTCGTTATCGGCAGCCGATCCAATGGCGGCAAACATGGAGGCGTAGAGTAAATAGCCCAGCAAAAAATAGCATACCAAAGCCCCGACGACTAAGGGAAAATTAATCAGAGACAAGGTGCTGAATATGGAATCCATCCCTGTAGAGCTCATACCTTCTGTCATTTGGGCCATCTGCGCTCCGCCGGGCATACGGGGCGACAAACTCCCCCCCATGGCTACCTGCGCTATGGTAACAATGCCCAAAGTCAGGCTGATCCATATAGCAAACTGCAGGAGGGCCACCAAGGCAATGCCAATGATTTTTCCCATCATCAGTTCTATGGGTTTGACCGAAGAGATGATGATCTCTACAATGCGACTCGTCTTTTCTTCGATTACGCCCCGCATGACCATGCTGCCGAACATAAAGATAAACATATAGATAATAAAACCGCATACCATGGCGATGGCCATATATATCGCCACTTCGGACTCCTTTTCTTCTCCTCCGCTGCTCCAAACCATGGTACGTACCTGCGCCTCTGCCCGTACCTCTTTAAGGATTTCATCCAGATTTTCGATGTTATACTTTTTTAGCCGCTCTTCCTGTACCGCTTTTTCCACTGCCGTCCGGATATAGCGCTGGATATCGGGGCTAATCTGCTTGGTAGAGTACATCATGGCTCTGGGCCTCTGCTCTAAAAGCATAAGGGAATCTACATACACCACTGCATATAACTTTTGTTCGTCAAAATGCTCCCTGTAATTCCCCGGATCTTCCAAAGGGGCAAAACGAAAAGAGAGTTCTTCTGTATCGGCGAGCAAATCGGCAACCTTTCCCGTTTGGTCAATGACCACCATCTCTTTTTGGCCCGAATCTTTGAGGGTGGCCATCCATCCAGGAACCACCATAAAGGCCCCCAAGAACAAAGGAGTCAGTAAGGTCATTAGAATAAAAGATTTTTTTCGGACACGGGTAAGAAATTCCCGTTTTATGATAATTTTTATTTTTTGAAAATTCATGACTTGGCTGTGACTAATTTGATAAATATCTCATTCATTCTGGGGATAAGCTGATGGACGCTCAAAATATCCACCTGCGGCAACAACACGGAGAGGGCCTGATTGATGCTTCCCTCCTTTTGGAGGTCAATAACCATACTGTAACCGTTTTTCTCCTCTTTTTGAGAAACGATTTGGGCGGCGGGCAATTCGGTGGAAAGGGGAAAAAGGGTCGACGCCCGATAAACCACTTCGATTCGGTTGTCGCCGTAGCGCAGGCGCACATCATCCACCGCTCCATCAAGAATCACCTTAGATTTATTGATTAAGGCAATGTTGTCGCACAACTCCTCTACAGATTCCATATTGTGGGTCGAGAGGATGATGGAACAGCCGTTGGCCTTCATGGCCAAAATTTCGTCCCGAATCAACTGTACGTTCACGGGGTCAAATCCGCTAAAAGGCTCATCAAGAATTAAGAGTTGAGGCTTATGCAATACTGTGGTAATAAACTGCACCTTTTGGGCCATTCCCTTAGACAGTTCCTCGATTTTTTTGTCCCACCACGCCTGAATCCCAAACTTGATAAACCATGCTTTGAGTTCTTTCATGGCCTCCTGACGGGGAACGCCCTTGAGTTGCGCCAAATAGAGGGCCTGTTCCCCTACCTTCATCTTTTTGTACAGACCGCGCTCTTCGGGCAAATAGCCGATTTTAAAGATGTCGTCGGCCGCAAGGGGATGCCCCATAAAGGAGACGCTGCCCGAATCGGGGGCCGTTATCTGATTAATAATCCGGATCAACGTGGTTTTTCCGGCTCCGTTGGGCCCCAAGAGGCCAAAAACACTCCCCTGCGGAACGCGAATGGTTACGTTGTCCAAAGCGGTATGGTTGGTAAAACGTTTTACGATTCTGTCCGCGATTAATACTTCCATATAGTATGTGTGCTGATTAATTTAATATTGCAAATATAT
>WRJW01000125.1 GCA_009778375.1 Bacteroidota bacterium | reverse complement strand
AATTGCGGGATTTTTTACTCCATAAAGCCATTTTTACAACGTAACAAAAAAATATCTACCTTTGGGGCATTGCTACCGATAACCTAAAATTATGAGCGTACTGTCCCATTCCATTCTGATTTTGCCCAAACACAGACAACAACCTGTTTGTATGGATGTTGAAATTTGCTGGGTGGGGGGTAAATCACTTAGATACAATAAATTACAAGCACAAAGCCATGTCGGAATTTTTTCCGGCGTGGCTTTTTTTTGCCTGTCCGCATTATACCTTGAGAACATCAATAAACTTAAAATCTAATTATTAACCTAAAACTTATCTTACATGTATGTAAAACATCTTAAAACCGGCCGGTACATAAAAACAGTCCTGTCGGTGTGTACATTGTTCCTGGCTTTTGGAGTGCTGTGCGCCCAAAACATAAAGATTACCGGCGTGGTTGTAGACAACAACGGCGAGCCGGTTGTCGGGGCCACGGTACTGGTAAAAGGCACCCGAACCATATCCGTTGCAAGCCTGGATGGGTCATTTAGCATCGACGCCCCCATCAATGCCACTCTGTCTTTTACGGCCATCGGCTACTTATCACAGGATATACCTGTGCGTAACCGTACCAAAATTGACGTTATTATGGTCGAAGACGCGGTGGCCTTGGAAGGGGTAATGGTAACGGCCGAGTTCGGCTTAAAACGTGCTGCCCGATCGGTGGGTTCAGCCATCCAAAGCGTAAAAGCTGCCGATATAGCTGAATCCGGAAGAACGGACTTTGTTACCGCCTTGCAAGGCCGTATTGCCGGGTTAAATGTTACGACTACCTCAGGAGCCCCCGGCGCTTCTACTACGGTAATATTAAGGAACTACACCTCTATTTCGGGCAATAACCAGCCTTTGTATGTAGTCGATGGCGTTCCCATGAACAACTCTACTTTTGATGCCGCCTACGGTTTGGCCAAAGATGATTTAACGGACTCACGACGAATCGACTTTAGCTCCAGGGGTAATGACCTGAATCCCGAGGATATCGAATCCATGACCGTCTTAAAAGGCGCTGCTGCCGCTGCGCTTTACGGATCAGACGCTTCTAACGGTGCCATTATCATTACCACCAAAAAGGGATCCGCTACGGCCGGAAAAGGTATTGTCAGGTATAATAACACCTTTGGCTGGAGTCAATCTTACGGTTTCCCGGAAGTCCAAAAGGTATACGCCAACGGTAATTATGGAACCACAAACTACTACAACACTTCGCGTTTTGGAGGTAAATATCCGGCAGACGTTACCTTGTACGATAACGTTGCTGCCGGAATGCAGACGGGATTTCTCCAACAACACAATGTTTCGGTCGAATCGGGTAACGATAAAGCATCCGTTCGCGCCTCGGCCGGTTACTCCAACGACAAAGGAACGGTAAAACAAACCAATAATAGTCGTTTTAATATTAGCTTGTCCGGTAAAGCAGAAATCAACAAGTGGCTTAGCTTTGAGTCAAGCATGTCCTACATCAGTACCCAGACGCAAAAACAACTCAAAGGTCAGTATGGCTTGTTGTACAGAGGGATTCGCTGGCCTTTGACGGACGATATGTCTAACTATATGGATCCCGATGGTAAGATGAGGGTCCCCGAACTCTATACCGACACCGATTTGCTTAACCCCCTGTATGGCATGTATAAAAATAGATATTACGACGAATCGGATCGCTTTTTTGCTCGAGTATCCGCAAGAATTACCCCGGTTAAGCATACTTTTGTGGTGGCGACCATGGGTTGGGATATTGGCCTGCAAACCTTCAATGTCAATGAACATCCCTATTATGGAAACAGAGCCTCCACTTCTTCTTATGGATTAGGCATGTATAATCAGGTCAAAGCAGATTTTAAAGACAAAACCATGGACATTGTTGCCGGGTACCAAAACAGTTGGCATGAGTTCTCTCTCTCGGCCCAAGCCGGATACCATCAGGTTGAACAGGGCGTATACAACATGGCCATCTACGGATCTAAATTTGCCGTTATTGAGTTTTATGGCATTCAAAACTGTGACCCCAATACCGTTACCTCCCGTACCACCACTACCATGCGGCGTGTTCAAGGTTTATCGGGACAAATAGAACTGGGTTACCACGATATGGCCTTTGTAACTTTAAGAGCGCGGAACGACTGGTCTTCTACCTTACCCGTTAAAAATAATTCTTTCTTTTATCCCGCCATAGAAGGTTCTTTTATTGCAACAGAGCTTCCCTTTTTACAAAAAAAAGCTACTCTTTCTTACCTAAAACTCCGCGGAGCCATTGCCCAAGTGGGTAAAGACGCCCGACCCCTCTCTATTTACCCCGCCTTTGAGCCTACAGAAATGATTGGAGGCGGATTCAGGTACGGGTATACCGGCCCCAACGAATCTCTTAAACCTGAAATGAATACTACCTACGAGATAGGATTCGAATCTCGCTTTTTTGACAACCGGATCAATGTAGACTTTACCCACTACTGGACCAAATGCGACGATCAATATATTACCAATTTTCGTTTGAGCTATGCCACGGGCTTTGTGCTCAACGACATGAATGTGGGATCTTTTACTACCCATGGTTGGGACGTGCATATTGACGGGGACCTGATACGTGCCGCTAACGGTTTACGCTGGAATGTGGGCCTAAACGTATCCAGAGCAAAGTCCAAGGTGGTCTACCTGCCCGAAAACGTGACCGAATACTATAATGCCTATACCTGGCTTTCCGGAAACATAAGGAATGGCGTACAGCTGGGCTATCCCCTTACCGCCATTACAGGACAGGCTTTCGAAAGGAACAACAAAGGGGACATATTGATAAACCCATCCAACGGCATTCCTGTCACAAGTACAGTCTGGTCCTATTTAGGAGACCGCGAACCGGAGTTTAGATTTGGTTTTACCACACAACTGGCCTACAAAGGATTTCGGTTGTCTGCCCTCCTCAGCGGAAATATTGGAGCTACCATAGTAAATGGAACCAAACGAGACATGATGGGCACCGGTTCCAGCTTAGAATCCGTTGCCTTGAGGGAAAATCCGCCGATGGTGATCCCCGGTGTGTTAAAAAATGGACTTGAAAATTCGGATCATCCAACTGTAAACAACATTGTTATAGATAATTCAATCTTTGGATCTACTATTTATACAGGAGGTGACGAAGATTGGTTGGAAAAAAATGTGCATTACATGCGTTTATCCGAACTGCGCCTCAACTATACCATACCTTCCAGATGGTTATCCGGTGCTACCAGAAATTTGCTCTCGGCCGCAAATGTTTGGGTGGCTACAAATGACCTCTTTGTACTCACCAACTATTCAGGGATTGATGCGGTTGGAAACATAACCTCTGCTTCGGCAGGCGGAACAGGCGGAGCCGGTTTCGACTATTGGGGCTTGCCCGCTCCCCGCCGTTTCTCTGTTGGAATAAGTTTAACCTTTTAAACCTCTTTGTTATGAAAAATAAAATCACTACATTAATATTGGCTGTGTGTACGTTGCTTTCTGTTTCTGATTGTTCTGATTATTTAGATGTAAACAAAAATGTAGACGCGCCGGATTATATTGCCGCCTATCTTTATTTGCCCGGCATTTTATCTACCGCCCAATATGCTTATTACGATATCCGGCCGCTTGGCCCTATGACCCAGATGATGGGCACCAGCGATTATACTACTGCTGCTCAATATGGTTACGCGCTTACCGATAGCGGCACCCAAATGTGGTACTCCGTATATTGGCAAATGGGCGTGAATTTGGAGAACATGATTAAGCAGGCCATCGGAGACGAAGCCTGGACCTTGGCCGGAATCGGCTTAGCCTTTAAAGCATGGGGATGGGACCAGTTGACCAAATACCATGGAGAACTCCCTATGGTTGACGCTTTTGTTCCGGGTTTGCTGCAACACCGTTATGATTATCAAGATGCTATTTACGAACAGATCCGCGAATGGGCCACAGAGGCCATCCACTACTTGGAAATGGATGATCATTTTGGCTACGGAACCACCTTAGTCGATGGCGACCTGATGTATGGCGGGGATAAAACCAGATGGATCAAATTTGCCCATGGCGTAATTGTGCGTAACTTAGCCTCGCTAACCAATAAATCTGACTTTGCTTCTAAATATGCCAACGATCTGATTGCGCATGCGGCTTTGGCGCCTCAAAACATCAATGACGACGCAACCGTAAAAACCCTTGGAGGCGGCAGCAGCGTTCCTTTCTCTATGTATAACTGCTTTTGGGGCACGGCACGGGCCAACCTGACCAATACCTATTGGCAACATGATTTTGCGGTTCAAACCTTTACCGGAACTATTCCTCAGTACAATCAGGAAACCATGCGAAAAATCAGGGTAGTACCCGACCCCGAAACGGGAAGAGCCCCTAACCCGTACTATCCGTTCGAGTTATTGCCCAAGCAGATAATATGTGATACCGCTTTCTCTCTCCCCGGCCACTTTGACCCCCGTGTAGTGCTTAAGCTGGCTTCGGAGGACGACCCTTACTATGCCAATATTGCCAATGCCGACAGCGTAAAGAGGAGGCGCTATTATGGTTCAAGTTACAACAGCGCAGCAGGACCAATAGGCACTGCAACTAATTTCTTTGGACGCAAGGTGGTTTCGAGTCCCGCCAACGATGGGATTGGCCATTGGCTCTACCGTGACAACGCTCCGTATGTACTGATGACTGCGGCTGAGATGAAATTTTGCTTGGCAGAGGCCTATTATAAAACGGGACGCACCGCTGACGCCTTTGCGGCCTGGAAAGAGGGAGTGGCTTTAGATATGCAGTTTACCGACAAATACATATATCCGGGCAGTTTTAGAGACGGATTTGTGGGCGGAGGCCTGCCGGGTGGGGACAAAATTACCAAAGCCCTTTATGCCACCCTCTCCAACGAATACCTCAATGGTCCTTTTGTAGGCGCTTTGCCCCTTTCGGAATTTACCCTTTCTCACATCATGCTTCAAAAATTTGTTGCCCTCTATCCTTGGGGCGCCGGAGAAGTTTGGGTCGACTTGCGTAAACACCACTACGATATTGTGTATTCAGGCGATTATCCCAGCCTGAACAACGGATGGTCTTTGACTCAGGTAAACATGAAGTGGGATACTGATCCCACAAAGGTGTATAAAGGCTTTTATCTGTGGCCGGCTATGGTCGAAAACCGAGAATCAAGGTACGACGTTAGAAATGAAGGTTCTCCCGGGTATCGTTACCGACCGAGGTATAATTCGGAATATATGTGGAACCTGCCTTCATTAAAGCAATTAAAACCCATTCCCGGCGACGCCGATAATTACCAATGTTCTATTCCCTGGTTTGCCTATCCCAACGGCTATCCTTTTTAATCAACAACTATCTGTAAATTGTAAATTTATGAAAAAAATAACATACCTATTTGCCCTGATGTCGCTCATGCTGTTTGTATCTTGTACCAAGCATGAAATATTATTTGAAACGGTGCCTGTTGGCGACAAGGCAGAATTTCAACTCCATTATTTTGAGCCAATTACAGGTGTTGCGGCCAATTATATCGACTCGGTGTTTGTTAATGGAACACTTTATTCCAGCGTATTGGGTTCCGGTCAGTTGATCCCCTATAATGGCGTGCCCGGCGGTGCAA
>WRJW01000124.1 GCA_009778375.1 Bacteroidota bacterium | reverse complement strand
AACACCGCATTACTGTTGGACTCAAAGGCTTTTGGATCGCTGTACCGTTCATTATTTATGTACGCTTGCACCAATGGATAGACTTGTTCGCCGTAAAACTGCAACGTGGGTTTATGGGCGTTTTGGAGGTTGTCATTGGGGGTGTGGTAGTATTTGAGGCTGTTTAGCGTAGCAAAATTGAGGCCGGTATAGCCGGCTTTTAAAAAGGGGGTAAAGTCGGTATCGTTGGGCAGATGTTGGTAGACTTCGGCGGCGATGGAAAAGGAGAAAGGCAAACGGGCGTGGCGGTAAAAATCTATGAGTCGGTAGTTGTTGTCACCGGTTTGGAACATATAGAGCGGACCCTTGTTGCCTCTGGCCTCAAGGTTTAGCACGATGTTTACATCTTTTAACCAATAACTGAACTCTTTAATTAAGGCGGCTGCGCCTCCCAGCGCCACCTCCTCGGCGTCTGTAAAGGCAAATTTAACGCCGTTAACAAGCTTATTTTTTGCAGAATAATCATTCAACAGCCGCATAATTTCAAGCATGGTAGCTAATCCGTAGCCATCGTCTGCCGCGCCGTAGGAGCCATCGGTAGCTACGCCGTACTTCTCTTTATAAGGGCACGAATCAAAGTGCGCGACCAACAGCAGGTATCTGCCGCTGGTGCCCGGAATTTCGGCATAAATATTATTGATGTCAATAGGTTCTTTAGCTTGAGTTTTATGATTAAACACTTCTATTTGAGAATGTTTTATCCTTGTCCATCGAACGTTTTCAAAGGCGTCTATGGTCTCTTCCAAATAATTCCTCACCTCTTCTATCTCCTTTACATCAAAAACGGAGTGTTGTTTTTGGGCGATAGCCTCTAAGTGGCTGTATGCCTGCTCGGCAGAGAACCCATCGATCGTATCTTTGGGTGCTGGCGAGGAGATTGTCCAAATACTCAGCAAGATTGCTGCCATGAACGACAGGAGGGGGATGGCGTATATGAGCTTAGCTTTCATAAATATTTTGTGTTAGTGTACAAAGGTAGGATTTTTACAAGAGTTGTTTTACTTTTGCGACCATTTACAGCTACCACTCGAAGTCTCTACGAACAGCGATACCACAGGAAATAAAATTATTGTGCATCCTGTCATGGTGCAACAAGACCCAAAAGAGCGCTACAAATAGTCTTTCTTCAATTGCACTTCGAGCAGGGAGATGTTGCACCGCATTTCTTTGGCGGTTTCCCTGGAGATGCGTCCGAGTTCGAGCATGGCCTGAATATGGTCGCGCTCTATTTGGAATCCGCAAGAAACAACCGAGCTAAGCTTTTGATTGTCTACCGTGTCCTTGCGCATTCCTCCTCTTTGCAGCATCATCAGTCTGGATTCACATTCGCCCCTCATTTTTTTGTGGGCGGCAGTTGTTTCGGTTTTGTCCAGGTGACGTAACTTATCAAGTACAAAGAGCGTATTGGCTTCCATGAGTTTGAACATGGCGGTATGCGTTTCGACGCGTTGTTTGACGCCTCCTCTCTTAAAATGGCGATGGAAAAAGTGCCGGATGCTCTGTCTAAAGGAGAATGAATGGAGCGAGTCATGCGATAGTTTGTAGATCAACGTATCTATAATATAGAGATACTGTTGGGCCGCATCCTGGGTTATGTCGCCGCGCTGGAGCATGAGGAGGGTGTGTTCTTTTTCCCATACGCAGGTGGTCAAGCGCAAGCGCCTTTCCTCGTCGCGGTCTACGGAAAAGGTGTTCTGTTTGCGTTGTAATTCTGCACTTCGACCGTGGTAATTGGCAATGATAAAAGCGGTTTCTGTTTCGTTTTCGGGAGTTATGCGGCTTTTTAATTCCGCTATTACCTTTTGAAGAATTTCTAAATAAGCCTCGTTTTCTGCAGCTTTGTCCACATTTATTTTCTTTGCAACACAAAGAGGAAGAATAAAACTGGTAATCAGCAACGAAACCACAATAACGCCGCCTGCCATCAAAATGATCAGGTCGCGTTCGGGAAAGGCGGCGCCGTCGCTCAAAAAAATGGGAATGGACATTACGCTGGCTAAGGTAACGGTACCCCTTGCCCCCGACAAACTGAAAATGACGCCTGCCCTAAACCGGCTAACGGGGTAGTCGGGGTCGTCGTAGGTTCTCTTTTTGACGGCCGCAACCGACCAAACAAAGCGTAAAATCATAAACACAAAGGTAATGAGCAAGATGTATGCGATGATTTGCCAGGTGCCGATCGAATAGTTATGGTTGATGGAAGATAAAATTTTGGGGAGTTGGGTCCCCAAAATCACAAATACCAACCCTTCAAGCGTAAATGCCAGCATGGACCAAAAACTTTGGGAGGCGATGTTGAGGTTAACGGCTTCAGGCGTAAACTTGTCTCTGTTAAAGGAATGGGCAATGCCTGCTGCAAAAACCGCCAAAATAGGGCTGACACTCCATGCCTCGGCAATCAGGTAGATCAAAAATGGGGTCAGAATCCCCAATAAAAGGTGGAGGGTAACGTTTTCCATTCCCAGCGAACGAATCCATCGTACAAATATATATTTGAACCATGAAAATATCAATCCGACCCCAATCCCTCCCAATCCAACCACAAAAAAGCGACCGGTGGCGTGGAACAGGGAAAAGGATCCGGTAAGCATGGCGGCCATGGCAAACTGAAAGCTGACAATGCCCGATGCGTCGTTAATGATCGATTCGCCCTGCAGGATATTCATGATTTTGGGAGGGACGTTGGTGCGTTTGCCTACGGAGGCAACCGCTACGTCGTCGGTGGGGCCCAAAGCGGCTATCAATGCAAAGGCAGCGGCAAGGGGGATCGCGGGGATAAGGAGATTTACCAAATATCCCACAATCACTACGGTAGCAAATACCAATAAAACGCCCATGTTGAGTATGGGTTTACGCTGTGCCCACATCGTCTTTTTATCGGCCATCATGCTGATATAAAAAATCAAGGGAGACACAAAGAGGAGAAAAAAGAGATCGGGGTCAAGTTCAAGTTTAAAATGGAGCGGCAGTAGCGCAATCAGCGCCCCCAGTCCGATTTGCACAATGGGTACCGATACTGCCGGAATTAAACGGTTCACCACATTTGACAGGTATATGGCTGCCAGCAAGATTAATATGTATTCGAATACCAGCAAAACCCGTTTAATCTATATTGATTCCCTTGGCAATTTCGGGTACAATTCCCTGTTGAACCTGTACACGTCGTGCTAAGCGCCTTATAACCGGACGCCAATGTTCAAAACACAGAGCGCCTACAACACAGAGGCATCCTCCAACCAGCAAAGCATGTTGCACCCCAATCCATTTGGCTACGGATCCGTAGAACAGGCTGCCGAATGGCGCCATACCCACCATGGCCATGGCATAGAAGCCCATCACGCGGCCACGCTTATCGTCGTCTGTGAGCGTTTGAAGCAAGGTATTGCAGGACGCAAGCGCGGTGATCATGGCAAACCCCGTTGGCACTAACAGGGCAAATACCATCCAATGCAGGGTCATGAAAGAAACCGCAATCATGCCAATGCCCAAAAGTACCCCCGTTATCGAGACTACTTTGCCAAGTCCCAATACGCTTTTGCGGGCTGCCAAGTAGATAGCGCCCGTCAAGGCCCCGGCCCCTATGGACGAGAGAATAAATCCCTGCGTGTGGCTGTCGCCGCTTAACACATCCTTGGCGAATGCCGGCACCAGCACAATAAACTGCAAACCAAAAAGGCTGATCAAGGCAACCATGATCAACAATATACGAATGGGCAAATACCCGTAACAATACCTGAACCCGTTTACAAAACCGGAAAGTATTTTTTCCTGTTTTTCTTTTTTGGGATGTTCAGGCATACGCATCATCAGCAGGGCTCCGATTACAGCAGTATAGCTAATTCCGTCGATAAGAAGACAATAGCCTTCTCCCACTAAGGCTATAAGCATTCCGGCCACGGAAGGCCCAATAAGGCGGGCCGCATTAAAGATGGCCGAATTGAGGGCAATGGCATTGCTCAAATCTTCTTTCCTGTCGACCATTTCAACCACCATAGACTGACGCGTTGGGGCATCAAAAGCAGTAACTATGCCTGCAAAGAGGCTAAACACCATGATTTGCCATACCTGTATTAAACCGGTTAGCACCAGCGTAGCAGTGGATAAGGCGGCAAACATAAATAATCCTTGGGTAATAAGGAGTATGCGGCGACGCTCAAAACGGTCGGTAATTACGCCGGCAAAAATAGAAATCAGGAAGCTGGGTATTTGATTGATGAACGCTACTGTTCCCAGTAAAAGTACTGATCCTGTAAGCCGGTAAATTAGCCAACTCATAGCTACCTGTTGCATCCAGGTTCCAATGAGAGAAATACACTGGCCCGTAAAATATAAGCGGTAATTACGCGAGCGTAAAGAACCAAATACCTGTGTAAGTGCGCTTTTATTGTTTGGGATTAATTCTTTCCAGCTCATAATATTTTTGCTACCCAGTATTTACGATGTTTGAATAAGGAGCACGCAAAAGTAACAAAAATAAAGCTACATTTGTCCCAATCTTCAACCACACCAATATGGAAAAACCAACCATCCGCATTTTTATATCATCGCCAAGCGACGTCCTGTATGAGCGGCAAATTGCCAAACGTGTTATTGCCAAGTTAGGAAAGGAATTTGCGGCCTCTGTACAATTGGAAGCGCTGTTGTGGGAAGATATGCCTTTGCAGGTAACCTCGTCTTTTCAGGAGGGCATTGATCGGATTACATCTGCACAGATGGTAGATATTGCGGTATTCATCCTTTGGTCGAGATTGGGCACACCGCTGAGCAGCAAGTACTTGAAATCTGACGGCAGCCTGTACAAATCGGGAACCGAATACGAATTTGAAATGATGTATGCCGCCAATCAGCAAACGGGGGCCCCCTCTATATTGGCCTACATCAAAAATGCCCCCATTGCCGACGCCATATTTCAATCTTCGGCTAATGCGGATTTTGATTTTGAAGAGATCGGGAAGCAGCATAAAGAAACCCAGAGATTTATAAGGGAAAAATTTTACGACCCAACAACAAAAACCGTTTATGGAGCTTACCACCAGTTTGATGCCCCTACCTCCTTTGAACAGAAACTTACGGAGCATCTCCGTAAGTTGATTATCAGTAAAATAGGACATGAGGCCATCCCCATTGAATGGGAAGGAAATCCCTACGTGGGTTTGCGGTCGTTCCAATATAACGAAAACGCTATTTTTTACGGAAGACGGAGTACTATCAATATTATTGAGGAAAAACTCAGCCGTTGTTTGCCCTGCAGGGCCCCTTGCCTGTTTGTGCTGGGCGAAAGCGGTTCGGGTAAATCTTCTTTAGTACGAGCGGGACTTTTACCCGATATCATAGAATTTGGATGGGTAGAAAATACGGGATGGAAGTGGTTTGACGTGATGCCTAATCAGTTTAGAGGAAACGTTTACAACGGCATCGTGTCAAAATTGTTCGAAGCCTTTCCCGTTCTATACGAGAAGGC
>WRJW01000123.1 GCA_009778375.1 Bacteroidota bacterium | reverse complement strand
ATTTGTGCCTGTACAACAATAGCTTTGGGAGTAGCAGGACAAATGTATTCACATCCACCGCAGCCAATACACAAAGCCGCATCCACTTCGGGCCTGCGCAGCCCTCTGTTTCCATAAGGCACCATATGCACCGCCTTGGTAGGACAATGTTCGTCACAGGCTCCGCAATCGGTCTGGTCTTTTGTCACCACACAATGCTTGAGGGTAAGTTTTGCTTTTCCAATCTGTATCAATTTTTTCTCTTGCAGGCTGGTCCGCTCAATAGCAAAAGTCGGGCAAACCTGACTGCAACGGTTGCAACCATAAGTACAAAAACCTTTTTTATACGTAATAGCCGGCAACATCCACCCATCCAATCCGTAACCATTAAAGGTCGGTTGAATAATGCGGGTGGGGCAAGCCGCCGCGCAGGCTTGACAGGCAGTACAAAACTCTTTGAGGTGGGCGTGACTGCGGGCGCCGGGAGGGGCAATCGTATTGGAGTTGGAAGCGCCGGTCAACAAGGCGCCTCCGGCAGTCCGATAGAGAGCCGCCGCCCCAATGGCCGTTCCCGCAGAAGCCAAAAAAGCCCTGCGGGTAGGCGCAACGGAATCAGACGGTAGCAATGGCTGCCTTTTTTTACGCCCACTAAAAACATAAGTGATCGCGTTTTGCCTGCAGGCCAAAATACAATTCAAACACCCCACACAACGGCTGTAATCAATCTGTTGGGTGGCACTGTCGATACATTCCGCTTTACACTTCATCCCGCACAAAAGGCAGTGGTTACATTTGCTTATATCCACCACAGGTCGAAAAATGGCAAACCTGGAGACGATACCTAAGAAAGATCCGACCGGACAGATGGTATTGCAAAAGAGCCTTCCTCTATAAGCGCTCATTCCAACCACAATGAGCAGAATAGCCACCGGCAAGAGCCAGCCTGACAGGGATCCGGCTATATAACTCTGGTAGTATATAGTGTCCGGCCAAAGGAAATGCGTGCCGTTATTCAGGGCATATACCACAGGCTTAAATAGTGAGGAAGCCATACGCCCATAATTACTGTAGGGATCCAGCAACAGCAGGGGCAAACTAAAACCAACCATCCAGCCGATAATAACCAACAATAAGATGGAATAACGCAGCAGGGGCAACCCTTTGGCGTAATGAAATCGTCTTTGTTTTTTGGTTTTGAAGAGGTTGAATATACGAATCATTACGTCCTGAAAAATCCCCAAAGGGCAGAGCAGGGAGCAATAGATACGCCCCAATAAAAGGGTCATCAGCAAAATAGAAGCGAGCGCCAGCACAGAAGCGCCCATAGAAGCCAGCAAGGCGGGAACAAACTGAACTTTTAGCAACAACGATAATCCCTGCGCCCACTGTACCCGTACCGCAGAAAAGAAATAGCTAATACCGATCAGCACAAGCAAAGAAAGAACGACGCGGGACCACTTGATAAATCGATACTTCCTCATCATCACATTCTGATCCTTTCTATTTTAAGATTTTCCAATTTGGTGGTTCCTACATGCAATTCCTCCCCTTTTACAATATGAGACGCATCATTAATGGTCATAGGTCTAAATTGATTAAAGAAATTGACGGAGGCTGTATCCACGGCCACAATATCTGGAGAGATAAAGAGGGCATAACCCATTTGCACATCTTCTATACTTTTGCCCTTGGGGCCATTTTGAGTCATCACACGGTAAGCGTCCACAATATTGAGGGCCGGGGGCTTGTCATAGGTTGCCACATCGGCAATACATTGCTGCAAATCATTGCGATGCATATATTCGCGATCCCAAACAATACCCATATAGTTTTTCATAGCGTTGGTCATCTTGGCCCCTCCATGGTTTTTAAGTATGGGCACATTAAGCCATACATCGCAATCCACAATAGATTCGTGGATTTTGGCTGTTTTCATGCGCTTGCCGTTAGGTAGAAGTACTTCTTTGTAGTAGCGCTCCTCATGGGCAAAAGCGACTTTTGCTCCCGCGGCCTTGGCGGCGGCTTCTATGCCCGAATTTTTGTAGCAGGCCTGCCATTCGTCGCAGGTATTGTCAAAAACCGTCACTTCCAAGGCTCCGGCCTTGAGACAATCTCTGACAATAGCGGCAACCAAATCAGGGTTGGTGTTGGCGCCTTCTTCAGGAGTCCTGTCCCAACCAATATTTGGCTTTACTACTACTTTTTGCCCTTTTTTAACATATTTGCCCATACCGCCTAAGGATTCTATGGCTCGTTCGTACATTTTCACGGGAGTACCTCCCATGACTGCCACCAGATCGTTAGGCTTGTCCTGTTCTTTGTCTTTTGCAAATAATTTTGTGTGTTGCAATTGGATAGAACCAACTACGGCGCCGGCTACGGCTGTTTTTATAAAATTTCTGCGTTTCATAATGTGGTGATAAAATTTGTCAAAAGTAGAAAAACTTTTGCAGAAACAGTTCCATCGTAGAAGAGATCGAGTAAAAAATTATTTTCAAATTAGAATCATTCTAAATAAAAATTGTATATTTGCACCATGAGTCATTGGATAAAAAGAGTATATCTGTTTTATTTAGACGGATTTAAAAGTATGACAGTCGGAAAAACGCTTTGGGTGATTATTATCGCCAAATTAGTGGTTATGTTTCTGATTTTAAAAATATTCTTTTTTAAAGATGCCTTGGCCGACTACAAAAGTCCGGCAGACAAAAGTCGTCATGTAATCGAACAGCTTACCCAATAAAAATTTAATTACAATTAATACTATGAACACATTACTTACTGCACTTGTAGACTGGTCCCGCCTGCAATTTGCGCTTACGGCCATGTTCCATTGGTGTTTTGTACCCCTAACCCTTGGGTTGGGGATACTGGTCGCCATTATGGAAACGATCTACGTCCGCACCGGAAACGAATTTTGGAAAAGGACGGTGAAATTTTGGATGAAACTCTTTGGCATCAATTTTGCCATTGGCGTGGCCACCGGCCTCATCCTTGAGTTTGAATTCGGCACAAACTGGAGCAATTACTCCTGGTTTGTGGGCGACATTTTTGGAGCACCTTTAGCTATTGAAGGCATTTTTGCTTTCTTTTTAGAGACCACCTTTTTAGCCGTTATGTTCTTTGGCTGGAATAAAGTCGGTAAAGGTTTCCACCTCCTGTCAACGTGGTTAGTAGCCATAGGAACAAACCTTTCTGCCCTGTGGATCCTGATTGCCAACTCCTGGATGCAATATCCGGCAGGTATGTATTTTAACCCCGAAACTGCCCGCAACGAGATGGTAGATATATGGGCGGTGGTCTTTTCTCCGGTAGCCATGAACAAATTTACCCATACCGTGTTTTCGGGTTTTACTTTGGCAGCCGTATTTATGATCGGCGTCAGCGCCTGGTACCTGATTAAGAAACGCGATCAGGAATTTGCTATTCGGAGTACTAAATTAGCCGCCCTCTTTGGATTGGTCAGCGCACTGCTGCTGGTGTACACCGGAGATGGCTCTGCAGTTCAGGTCGCCCAAAAGCAACCCATGAAATTAGCCGCCATGGAGGGATTGTACCGCGGTGGAAACGGAGTGGCCATCACCGGCATAGGCGTACTCAAGTGCGACAAAAAACCCATGGACGGTAAAGACCCCATGTGGTTTAACCTCTCCGTTCCCAAGGGACTCTCCTGGTTAGCTACCGGAAACATAAATGGATACGTTGCAGGGATCGAGGATATTATCGAAGGTAACTTCCAATATGTAGATCGGAATGGACAACAACGGCAAGGCCTGCCCATGAAAGAACGTATGACCCGTGGAAAATTGGCCATTGCTGCCTTAGGAGATTATCAGCAGGCTAAAAAACAGTCGGATACAGAGGCGATGCTGGAAGCTAAAACCGTTTTGGAAGAGAACTTTGACCATTTTGGCTACGGCTACCTGAACAAACCCGAAGAAGCCGTTCCCCACATAGGCCTCACCTTTTATACTTTCCATTTGATGGTGCTTCTGGGGGGATTCATTATACTTGTACTCATTGGATCTTTATGGTGGAGCTATCGGGGCCGGTTAGAAAAACAGCGCTGGTTCCTCTACGTGTCGATGTGGAGTATCCTCTTGGTATACATTGCATCCCAAGCAGGGTGGATCGTAGCCGAAGTGGGTCGGCAACCCTGGACCATTCAGGACCTGCTCCCCGCATCCGCGGCCGTCTCCGGAGTGAGCGCCGGTACCGTGCAAACCACCTTCTTTATATTCCTTACCCTGATCGGCACCCTGCTCATTGCAGAGATCAGTATTATGATAAAGCAAATTAATAAAGGACCCGAAAAATCTTAAATTTATGACCATTTCTTTTCTTCAACATTATTGGTGGGCGCTGGTATCGCTGTTGGGTGCCCTGTTAGTTTTTTTACTCTTTGTACAGGGGGGACAAAGCCTCATCTGGGTTACCGCCAAAAACAGCCAACAACGCAGTCTGTTAGTCAATCTTTTGGGTCATAAATGGGAACTGACCTTTACGACTTTAGTCACCTTTGGCGGGGCAATTTTTGCCTCTTTTCCCCTCTACTATTCAACCAGCTTTGGAGGGGCTTACTGGTTGTGGATCACTATTCTCTTATTATTTGTAATCCAGGCTGTTTCGTATGAATTTCGCAGCAAAGCAGGTAACCTGCTTGGTCAAAAAACCTACGACGGATTTCTCTTTTTAAACGGACTGCTGGGCACTGTGCTCCTGGGCGTGGCCGTAGGAACTTTCTTTACGGGAGGAGCTTTTATTATGGACAAGACGGCTTTGGTACATACCGGCGGCCCCGTAATCTCCAAATGGGCCAACGGGTGGCATGGCCTCGACGCCTTAGCCCATCCCTTTAACCTGCTGATGGGTGTGGGAGTCTATGCAGCTGCCTGCACCATGGCCCTCCTCTTTACCATTCAGTCGATTGACGACGCAGCGTACAAAGCAAGAGCCCTCAAGCAACTCAGGGTGGTAGGTACCGTATTTGTATTGGGATTTGTGGTACTCCTTGTCTACCTTTTTTGCCTCACCGGCTATCGCGCCGATCCGGTAACCGGACACGTTACGCCCCAAACTCATATCTACCTCCACAATATGCTGGAACTCGTTTGGCCCGCCGTCATCCTGTTGTTAGGCGTGGTATTGGTACTCTGGGGATTGGGGTGCGCTTTCTTTGAAAAAGGGAAGTACAACTACTGGATTACCTCGATTGGGGTGGTGCTGGCAGTATTCCCGCTCCTGATTTGTGCCGCCTTTAACAACACTGCCTATTTTGCCTCTACCGTCGACCCCCATTATTCGCTCACCTTAGTCAACAGTTCTTCGAGTATATTTACCCTAAAAGTAATGTCCTACGTGTCGCTGTTGATTCCTTTTGTGTTGGCTTATATTGCCTATGTTTGGTACGTGCTGACCAAAAAACCAATGGGCAAGACCGATTTGGAAGCTCCGGATGTAACGGTATATTAACCCGATTTGCTCTTGAAGCGAATCCTTACACGCTCT
>WRJW01000122.1 GCA_009778375.1 Bacteroidota bacterium | reverse complement strand
CCGGTTTTGGTTTGAGGTGTAAAACGACAAAAGCCGCTCCCATAACGAAGCGGCTTGCCTGACAGGTTTAGGGTTTCCCCTATTTTTTATCTGCAAAATACTCCTGTACCTGATTGGTAGGTACAATCTCTTCTTTAAACGCATAGGCGCCTGTACGGGGCGAGCGCACCAATCTAATACATTTGACGCTGTTTTTTACCCCTTTTTCTCCACTAAAGGAGGCTACTGCTTTTTTTGCCATAACAAAACTGTGTTACAAATTACTTAATCTCTCGGTGCAAGGTTACCTTTTTCATAAAAGGATTGTACTTTTTGCGCTCCAACCTTTGGGTAGTGTTCTTTTTGTTTTTGGTGGTAATATAGCGGGACATACCCGGAGTACCGCTCTCTCTTTGCTCGGTACATTCGAGGATTACCTGAATTCTGTTTCCTTTTTTTGCCATAATTCAAATCCTTACACTAAGTTAACTAATCCTTTTTCCTGTGCATCTTTTAAGGTGGCGCTCAATCCGTTTTTGTAGATGGTGCGCAAACCCGCAGCAGAAACTTTTAGGGTAATAAAGCGCTGCTCCTCTTCGAGCCAAAAGCGCTTGGTGTGGAGGTTGGGGGCAAACTCCCGCTTGGTACGACGGTTCGAGTGCGAAACGTTGTTCCCAATCATCCTCTTTTTTCCGGTAACTTGACAAACTCTTGCCATTATGCTATCTCTTAATAATTATTTTCCTCTTTTTTGGGGCTGCAAATATCCGAATTTATTTTGAATCTGCAAATTTTTTTATCCGCTACCGCCCGCCTCCTTTAAATATCCTTTTCCAACGGATATTTTTGGGAAAGGATTTATAGCTGTCGGTAGAAAACCAGACAAAAGAGGGAGTGCCTACAATATGATCTTCGGGAACAAAACCCCAATAACGTGAATCCAAGGAGTTATGACGGTTGTCGCCCATCATGAAGTAGTAATCCATCTTAAAGGTATACCGGTCGGCCGGAGCGCCGTTAATATAGATTTGCCCATCGATGATTTCCAATTTGTTGCCCTCGTACACTCCAATAATTCGCTCGTACAGGGGAAGGTTGTCTGTATCAATGGGTACGGTATTTCCGGCTTGGGGAATCCAAAGAGGTCCAAACTGATCGCGGGTCCATTTAAAATCACCCTTAAAGGGAAACAGCATTAGGGGACTGTCGGGAAAATCAGGGGGATAAAAATCAATTAATGGCCTGACTTCTTCCACATTTGGCAGTTTCTTTACCTCCTTTACATTTTCGAGGGTAAGGGGCAAGGCCGGGTAACCGGGCAGCTGAGGATCGTAATAAACGTCGCCCAACGAAACCTCCAATCTGTCTAAAATCCGTTCATTAATCGAAGCACCATTGGTAATGACTTCATACGTAGATTGTAAACCGGGAAATGCCTCCTGAGCCACACCGTTGACAAAGACCCACCCATTCCGCACTTCCAAAGTGTCGCCGGGAACAGCCACACAACGTTTTACGTAGTTATCCCTTTTATCCACAGGACGGGAAACCACAGGCCCCTCTTTTTGAATAATGGCCGACCGACCAAAGAGCCTGGCTTTGTTGTGATAATCTTCTCCGGGTGATCTTTGGAGCACCGTGTCTCCGTGGGGAAAATTAAAGACCACAATATCGTTCCGCTTTACTTTGGAGTAACCCTTCATTCTGCGGTAATCGTTTTGTATCCAAGTTAGGTACGACTCTCCGCCGATGACAGGAATCACATTATGAATCAAAGGTATCGACAAAGGTGTTTGGGGTACTTTAGGGCCATATTTGAGTTTACTTACAAAGAGGTAATCACCCGTCATCAGGCTGCGCTCCATAGATCCGGTAGGGATCACATAAGCCTCAATAAAAAACATCTTGATAAAGGTGGCGGCGATCAGGGCAAAAATAATGGCGTCCAACCAGTCTAACCAAACATTCCGCTTCTCTCCTGCTTTATAGTACTTTTTCCAAAAAGCCCACTTTACTTTTCGGGTAATGTAGAGGTCAAAGACCACGATGAGTCCAAAGAACCACCAATAACTCCCCAGCCAAAGGACCCACAAGCTATAGAGGATGGCCCAAAAAGAAAATTTAAACCATTTATTTGTAAACATTTAGTTTAATATTTAGTCTTTTACCTTATGGATGACCGCTTCAAAGGCCTGGGGGTTATTCATGGCCAAATCGGCCAATACCTTACGGTTTAACCCTACGTTTGCTTTGAGTACTTTACCCATAAAGACCGAATAGGTCATCCCATGCTGACGGGCGGCAGCGTTAATACGTTGAATCCACAGGGCGCGGAAGGTACGTTTTTTGTTTTTGCGATCGCGGTAGGCGTAGGTTAACCCTTTTTCGTAGGTTCCTTTGGCTACAGTCCATACATTGGCGCGGGCCAAAAAGTTGCCGCGAGTGAGTTTGAGCAGTTTTTTACGGCGCGCTCTTGACGCCACTGAATTTACCGATCTGGGCATAAAATTGTTGTTTTAAGAATGTCAGCGTCCTCCTCCATCGAAGATCTTTTCTGCTGGGCATTCAGGTTAATAAATAAATTAAGCAACCAGTAAACCTTTCATCCGCTTTTCGTCGGCCGTATCTACCAAAGAGGTATAGGTCAGATTGCGTTTGCGTTTAGTGGTTTTTTTAGTCAAAATGTGACTCTTGTAGGCGTGTTTCCGCTTCACTCTTCCGGTGCCGGTAAGGGTAAAGCGCTTTTTGGCGCCGGAATTGGTCTTAATCTTGGGCATTGCTTTGTATATTTTTGTGTTTGTTTATTTCTTTTTAGCGGGGGCAAGCATCATAATCATCCGCTTTCCCTCTAATTTGGGCATCTGTTCGGCCTTTCCCCACTCTTCCAAATCGACCGCAAAACGCAGCAGCAACTTTTCTCCATGATCCGAGAAGAGGATAGACCGACCTCTAAAAAAGACATACGCCTTTACCTTTGATCCTTCGGAGAGAAAACCCTGCGCATGTTTGAGCTTGAACTGATAATCGTGCTCGTCGGTGTTGGGCCCAAACCGGATCTCTTTGATCACGATTTTGGTGGCGTTTGCTTTCATCTCCTTGGCCTTTTTCTTCCGCTGATACAAAAACTTTTGATAATCAATAATTTTGCATACAGGCGGATCGACCTGAGGAGAAATTTCAACCAGGTCTAATTCCAAGGCCTCTGCCATCTTGATGGCCTCGAAAAGAGGAAATATCCCGGGCTTGGTAATATTCTCTCCCACCACCCGCACATGCGAGGCGGTAATTTCTCGGTTTACTCTTGGCCCCTCCTCTTGCTGCGGAGCGGGCAGATTGCGTCCTTTGTTGTTTCGTGTATTCTTTTTAACAACGCCGGAAGGACGGGGTCTGTAAGGTGTAGCTATATTATATCTGTTTTAAAGGTTTCTGTTGTTGGTTGATTTCGTCGGCAAGCAAGGCGGCAAAGGCGGTTGCCGTCATCTGACCCTGATCTCCTGCACCCTGTTTACGAACAGACACTAAATCAGCGGCTTCTTCTTTTTCGCCCACAATCAGCAGATAGGGTATCCGCTTGATTTCATTCTCTCTAATCTTTTTGCCGATGGTCTCGTTACGCTCGTCTACGGAGGCGCGAATATCGGAATTATTCAGGACATGGCAAACTTTTTTTGCAAAATCGTTGAATTTCTCACTTATAGGAAGGATTATTGCCTGCTCGGGAGCGAGCCAAAGGGGGAATTTTCCTCCGGTATGTTCGATCAGCACCGCCACAAAACGCTCCATCGAACCAAAGGGGGCGCGGTGGATCATCACAGGCCGGTGGCGTTTGTCGTCCGAACCGATGTACTCCAAGTCAAAGCGCTCCGGAAGGTTGTAATCTACCTGAATGGTACCCAACTGCCATTTGCGCCCAATGGCGTCCCGTACCATAAAGTCGAGCTTGGGCCCATAGAAAGCGGCTTCTCCCTTAACGACTGTGGTTTCAAGCCCTTTTTCTGCGGATGCTTCTATAATGGCGCGCTCTGATTTTTCCCAATTGTCGTCGCTGCCAATGTATTTGACGGTATCTCTGGGATCGCGGAGAGAAATCTGAGCGGTATACTCAGTAAAACTGAGCGTTTTAAATATGTACAATACAATATCTATGACTTTGCAAAACTCCTCCTTAAGCTGGTCGGGGCGGCAAAAAATGTGGGCGTCGTCCTGCGTAAAGCCCCGTACCCGCGTTAAGCCGTGTAGTTCTCCGCTCTGTTCGTAGCGGTAGACGGTGCCAAATTCGGCCAATCGAACGGGCAAATCTTTATACGAATGGGGTTTAAGTCTGTATATTTCGCAATGATGGGGGCAATTCATGGGTTTGAGTAAAAAGGCTTCTCCCTCCTGAGGGGTCAAGATGGGTTTAAAAGAATCCTTGCCGTATTTTTCGTAGTGGCCCGAAGTTACATAGAGTTCCTTTTGGCCGATGTGGGGAGATATAACTTGTTGGTAGCCATGTTCCTTTTGTACAGCCTTGAGGAAATTTTCGAGCCGCTCCCTCAAGGCGGCTCCTTTGGGAAGCCACAGGGGCAGGCCCTGTCCTACGCGGGGCGAAAAGGCAAACAACTCCATCTCTTTGCCTATTTTACGGTGGTCCCGTTTTTTGGCCTCTTCCAACATCAGCAAATAGTCGTCCAACAGGCTCTTTTTGGGAAAAGTAATGCCGTAGATTCGGGTCAGCATATTGCGGTGTTCGTCTCCCCTCCAGTAGGCGCCGGCAATGGCGGTCAATTTGACGGCTTTAATCAAAGAGGTATCGGGAATGTGGGGGCCTCGACACAAATCGGTAAATGCGCCGTTGGTATAAAAAGAGATCGTTCCGTCCTGCAAATCGGTTATCAGTTCGCACTTGTACTCGTCTCCCTTGTTGGTATAGGTGCGCAAGGCCTCGTCTTTGGTCACCTCTCGGCGTACAAAAGGGCGCTTTTCTTTGGCTAATGCGAGCATAACGGTTTCTATCTTTCCCAGATCGGATTCTGTAATGGTTTGAGTTCCAAAGTCCACATCGTAGTAAAAACCATTCTCGATGGCAGGACCTATGCCAAACTTGATGCCGGGGTAGCATTGTTCCAAAGCGGCGGCCATCAGGTGAGAAGAAGAGTGCCAAAAGGTTTGGCGCCCCTCTTCGTCTTCCCATTTATAAAAGGCAACGGCAGCATCCCTGTTAATCGGCCGGTTCAGGTCGTATAACTGTCCATTCAACTTCATGGCCAAGGCTTCAGAGGCCAATCTGGGGCTGATGCTGTTGGCGATCTCCAAACCGTTGCTCCCCGGCTTATAAGAGCGACTGTTTCCATCCGGAAAGGTAATTGTCATCATCATTTTATTTTGAATCCGCAAAGGTAGGCATAAAATTTGACATTTATATGTATCTTTGCCTCAGAATTTCTATACAAACGTTATGGTAAAAGTCCGTTTACATTGGAGAAAAGCGGCCTCTA
>WRJW01000121.1 GCA_009778375.1 Bacteroidota bacterium | reverse complement strand
AGCGCTTCCGGCGGAGTGATCCTCCAGACAACGGTAAACCCTGGAGAACGAATCAGTTCCGTAAGATTAATCTTGGGAGATAACACCTTTTCAAGCGACTATTCCTACTCCGGAAACGGCATTATGGGGCCCAATTATGTGACGGTAGAAGAGGATGCCGCTCAAATAAAAGCGGCTTTCTGGAGCAATTCGGATATAGCCTATAAATTTGCATTAGAGGCCTATAACTCCAAAAAATCGAATATAAAAAACGCCAACCTCAGCGAGCAGGAAAAGGAGTTGCCCGAATTTATCCCCATGCAAACCAAAGAGGTTATGGTTCCCTTTGAAAATATTGATATGCGCAAAAAACTTTACGAAGAAATGGCCGTCGGTTTATCTGCTCAATTTGGCAAAGACCGATCCATTTTACTTTCAAACGTAGAGGTGGGAGGGATAGAAACAGTCTATTACCGGATTACCTCCGAAGGGGTAAAGACTATGCAAGCCGTCAAGTATGTAGATATAACCTTAAAAGCCAAAGTTCGTTTGCCAAGCGGCCAAGTAGTTAGCTTAGAAAAATACAGGGCGTATCCCGATTGGGAAGCCCTGCCTGATCGTAACGAACTGCTGGCAGAAGTAAACCGTTTTTTTGAACATCTTTTGGCGGTCAAGAACGCAGAAAAGTTTCCGGAATATTATCTTGGCCCCGTTTTATTTGAGGACGAAGCCGTTGTCAAGATTTTTTCGGACAACCTGATCTCTCCTTCGGGCCTGTTGGCTTCGAGAAAACCTATTCAGGTGATTACCACCGTTGCCCGAGCCGAGAACCTGTCGGAAATTTCCAGGGCAAAACCTTTAGAAGAGCGACTCGGCAAAAAGGTTATAGACAGCAGACTTTCTGTGTATAACCGAACAGATATGGCTACTTTTAACGGAAAACACTTATTAGGCCCTTATACCATAGACGCGCAAGGAGTAATCCCAAAACCCGAATGGCAACTGATAGAGAACGGAATCCTAAAATCTTTACTGACCCAAAATGTGCCCACGGTTCAATGCAAAGAGTCAACAGGAAGTTACCGATTTGGCACAAGATCCCGTATGGTGGCTCAGGAGTTGGCGCCCGGGGCGCTCTTGATTGAAGCGCCAAAAGGAGACCCCAAGGCGGAGCTAAAAGCCGCCTTGATGGCCGCCGCCAAAGAAGAGGGATTGGACTATGGTTATATTGTACGAAAATACGGCGAAGGTGCAGACCAGTTGCTCTACCGAGTCTCTGTAGCCGATGGTTCCGAAACCATGGTTATTAACTGTGAATTGGCCCCTGTACCCTTGGCCAAATTAAAGAGGGTTCTGGGAGTTTCCAATGAACAGTATGCCCAAAACATCATCTATAAAAATGCCATCCCCTGCGCCATCATTTGCCCTTCGGGTTTATTGTTAGAAGACATTGAAATCAATCTGAAACGTATCAATCTTCAGAAAGATTCTGAATTGATCAGATACTAAGATAAACATCATGTTTGGTTTTTTCCACTCTTTTCTTTAAATTCGCACAAATATTCACCCATCGCGATGTATAACAGATTACTAATAACCACATTTTTATGTGTACTTGCGCAGAGCGCATTTGGCCAATACACCCTCTCCGGAACCATTTTGGAAGAAAAATCCAAATATCCTATCGAATATGCCACCGTGGTAATTAACGACAACGAACTTTGGGCCGTCTCCAACGACAAAGGGTTTTTTCAGATCAAAAATGTGCCAAGGGGTTCTGTTCGTATCACCGTAACCTGCATGGGCTTTGCCAAAAAAACCTTTGAATTCAACGTCAACGCTAATCTTACCGACCTTACCTGGTATCTGCCCGAAGAGAACCTCACCTTAAACGGGATTGTGGTCACCGCCCAAAACAAAACCAACGAACTGGCCGCCTCTTATGTGGTTGACCGAGTGAGTCTGGATCACCTGCAAATGTTAAAGGTCCCCGATGTCATGAGCCTGCTGCCCGGAGGACAAACCAACAAAGTCCTGAGTTTGGCAGAAAATACGAACCACAGTATGGTACTTCGGGCCGACGGTTTTAGCGAACGGGGGAATGCCGCTTTTGGAACGGTTATTGAGATGGACGGCGTCCGTTTGTCCAACAACGCCTCCTTTGGTTACAGCGGACTTAATGCTCAAAGCAGTTTGTCCCGCGTAGAAAGCTCCGGAGCCGAAACGCGCTCCATGTCTTCCAGCAACATCGAGTCGGTGGAACTCGTTACCGGTATCCCTTCGGTTACCTACGGCGATATGACTCAGGGCGTAGTCAAAATCACTACCCGCAAAGGCAAGTCTCCCTATACGGTTGAGATGTCCACCAATCCGCAGACCAAATCTTTTTCGGTGCGCAAAGGTTTTGGACTGGGAGGCAATGCCGGCATACTCAACGTGAGCGCAGAGCGGACAAAATCGATCAACTCCCTCATGTCTCCCTATACTTCCTACGACCGCAACAACCTTGCCATAACCTACGACAATACCTTTAACCGAAGCCGGAGACCCCTCTCCTTTACATTGGGCTTTACCGGAAACATTGGAGGGTATAACTCCGCAAGCGATCCCGATAACTTTACCGATACTTACATAAAGGCAAAAAACGACAACCTTGAGGTGCATACCCGATTCGATTATTTGCCCAACCTTTCGTGGATTACCAACCTGGAGGTAACAGCCGGCATCACCTATTCCAATAATTTGTCGGAAAGGAAAATAAACCGATCGAGCTCTGCATCAACCTCCGCCCTGCACGGAAAAGAGGAGGGTTATTTTGTCTCTCAAGACTACGACCAATATCCCGATGCCCCTATTCTTTCGATTCCTCCCGGGTACTGGTATCAAATAGATTTTGTAGACGATAAACCCATGAACATTAGTACAAGCGTAAAAGCGCGACTCTCCAAAAAATGGGGAAATGTACGCAACAACGCCTTGTTGGGGTCCGATTTTAACACTTCCGGAAATAAGGGAAAAGGAATCTATTACGACGACTTGCGCTTTGCCCCTTCGTGGAGAGCATTCCCCTTTTCCCAAATTCCGTTTATGAATACCCTTGCCGTTTTTGCCGAAGACAAAATAGATTGGAGCATCGGCGCTTCCAACTTGCAGCTGATGGCCGGCGTTCGGTCGGATATGACTTCGATAAAAGGATCCGATTATGGACACGTCAGCTCCCTCTCCCCGCGTATCAACGCCATCTTTGGCTTTTCCAAGGAGCAGAAAGGGTGGATAAAGATCAAAAGCATAAGGGCCGGTTGGGGAAAAGCGGTAAAATTGCCCTCGCTCAGTATGCTCTATCCCGAACCGAGATTTGGAGATACCGACACCCGCGTTTTTGGCGCCAGCGTATCGGGGAACGAAAATTTTGTGGCCTACTACATGCAGCCCCGTACTTCCGTATATAATCCCGATCTCAAATGGCAGTACAACCTTAAGGCAGAAGCCGGCCTCGATATTGACGTGAAAGGTACGCATGTTTCCATAGCCATCTTTCAGGATCAAACCTATAACAGTTACGAAACCGTGTTTCAATACAGCCCCTTTTCCTACACCCTGACCGATGAGCGGGACTTGAATAACTGCCTGATTCCTTTAGAAAACAGGATGTTTACCATAGATCGGAGTACAGGAATTGTGCAGGTGTCGGACAAAACCGGACAAATGGCGGCCATGGAATTAAGCCACTCTACCCGTACTAAATTTGTGTACGATTTTAAAACCGTTAACGGTTCTCCCGTATTGAGGAGGGGCGTAGACTGGATCGTAGATTTTGGAAAGATTCCCGCTCTCTCTACCTCGATTCGATGGGACGGTCGGTTTTATTACTATAGGGCAGTAAACGAGACCATCTCCCCTTATCTCTTTAGTTCAACGGCCACCATGGCAGACGGCGCCCCTTTCAAGTACCTCTCTTACATGGTGGGAATGACAAATTCCGCTACCAACGGCAGTATGAAAAAACAGGTAAATTCTAACCTTACCCTTGTTACCCATATTCCGGCCATCCGTTTTATTGTTTCGTTAAAGATAGAAGCCTCTGTGTATAACCTTACCCAAAACCTCTCGGAATATCGGGGTAAACCTTACGGATTTGTTTTGGATAACGCTACCGCTGTTTTTCCCTCCGAAACCCTCCACGATATTTATGCAGGCGACCAGTTTATAGGAGCTTATCCTCTTTACTACGTTACCCTTGACGACATGAATACCAAAATCCCCTTTGCCGAATCGCTGAGGAACGCCAAAGATAACGATCCCGCACTTTATAACGAATTGATTAAAATTGTCCAGGGCTTGAGAACCAATTACTCCTTCACGATGAATCCCAATCGTCTCTCTTTCTATGCTACCGCCCACCTCAACCTCACCAAAGAGATTGGAAATTTTGCCTCCATCTCCTTTAATGCCAAAAATTTTCTCAATACCATGCAGTTGTTTAACCAAGGATGGAACAACCGAAAAACTACCCTGTTTGGTTGGGGCACCATCCCTCTTTTCTATTACGGCATCTCCTTAAAATTAACATTATAAATCATTAAATAATTAGAAATGAAACAAAAAAATGCACAATGGATTAAAAAATCCCTCCTCTGTTGCGTAACGGGATTATTGTTTGTATCTCTCTTTTCCTGTAAGGATAAAGATGAACCCATTAAAATTTTTGACTTGAACGTAAAATTGGTCTATCCGGCCCAGTACCCTCCAATGGCAGGGATAAAGGTTAAGTTGGAGAACACCACCACCGGCACCTCGCTCGAAGCGCAGACCGATGCAAACGGCATCACCCTCTTTCAGGTAAATGCCGGCACCTACAATGTATCGGTTTCCGAATCGCGCGTTGTGGGGTTTTCCAACGTTATTTTCAACGGTACGGCAAACAACATTATCGTTTCGGACAATCGCTCGGTGGACATTTCTCTCCAGGAGGCAAAAATCCACCAATTAGTGATAAAAGAGTTCTATTGCGGAGGGTGTCAAAGAAACGATGGATCCGGAGCGTTCAGCAATGATCAATACGTGATCCTCTACAACAATTCGGGCGAACCCGCCACCCTGCTGAACGGATCGTTGGGCTTTACTTTGCCGCTAAACGCCAATGCCACCAACAACGACATGGTGGGCGGAGTCCTCTCCTTTGAAAATCAGGGATGGATTGGAGCTGGTTATGCCTTTTGGACATTCCCTCAACCCGTAACCATTGAGCCGGGAAAACAAATCGTGGTTGCCCTAAAAAATGCGGTAGACAATACCCTAACCTATTCCAACTCTATAAACTTTGCCAATCCCTCTTATTATTGTACCTACGATATGGAAAGCCAATTTATTCAGGAGTCTTCCTATCCTCCGCCCGCCGCCATCCCTTCTAACCACTGGCTAAAAGCCTACGTATGGGGGTTAGGAAGCGCATGGCCAATGAGTATCAGTTCACCCGG
>WRJW01000120.1 GCA_009778375.1 Bacteroidota bacterium | reverse complement strand
GATTTTTTGTCGGCGGGGATTTTGTCGCCAAACTCTTTTAACTGCTTCTCGGTTTGGAAAATCATGCTGTCGGCGGCGTTAATCTTGTCGATCCGCTCCTTCTCTTTCTTGTCGGACTCTTCGTTGGCTTTGGCCTCGTCGCGCATACGCTTAATTTCGGCATCGCTCAAACCCGAAGAGGCTTCGATTCTGATTTTTTGTTCTTTACCCGTACCTTTATCCTTGGCCGATACGTTTAAAATCCCGTTGGCGTCAATGTCAAAAGTTACCTCGATTTGGGGAATGCCGCGGGGGGCGGGGGCAATGCCGTCCAAATGGAAACGCCCAATCGTTTTATTGTCGCGTGCCATAGAGCGCTCGCCCTGCAATACATGGATCTCCACGGAGGGCTGGTTGTCGCTGGCGGTGCTAAAGGTTTCGCTTTTCTTGGTCGGGATGGTGGTATTGGCGTCTATCAGTTTGGTCATAACGCTGCCTAAGGTTTCAATACCCAAAGAGAGGGGCGTTACGTCGAGTAACAATACGTCCTTTACATCTCCGGCCAAAACGCCTCCCTGGATGGCAGCGCCTACGGCTACTACCTCGTCGGGATTAACTCCTTTGCTGGGGGCTTTGCCAAAGAACTTTTCTACAATCGACTGGATGGCGGGAATTCGGGTCGATCCTCCCACCAAAATCACCTCGTTAATATCCGAAGAGGTCATGCCGGCGTCTTTTAGGGCTTTGCGGCAAGGCTCCATGGTGGCTTGAATCAGCGAGTCGGCCAACTGCTCAAATTTGGCGCGCGTCAGGCTCTTTACCAAGTGTTTGGGAACGCCGTCCACCGGCATAATATAGGGCAGGTTGATTTCGGTCTGGGTTTGGCTCGATAATTCGATTTTGGCCTTTTCGGCAGCCTCTTTGAGGCGTTGCAGGGCCATGGGGTCTTTGCGCAGATCAAGACCGCTGTTTTCGCTCTTAAACTCATCGGCCAACCAGTCGATGATCACCTGATCAAAATCGTCTCCTCCCAAGTGGGTGTCACCGTTGGTCGATTTTACTTCAAATACGCCGTCTCCCAACTCCATGATCGATATATCAAAAGTGCCTCCTCCCAGGTCAAATACGGCAACCTTGATATCTTTATGCATCTTGTCCAATCCGTAAGCCAAAGCTGCGGCGGTAGGCTCGTTGATGATCCGGCGCACCTTTAATCCGGCAATTTCTCCCGCCTCTTTGGTGGCCTGACGCTGAGAATCGCTAAAGTAGGCGGGAACCGTGATAACTGCCTCTGAAACGGTCTGACCCAAAAAATCTTCTGCCGTCTTTTTCATCTTTTGGAGTACCATGGCAGAAATTTCCTGCGGGGTATAGAGGCGATCGTCAATGCGCACGCGGGGGGTGTTGTTGTCGCCGCGCTCCACTTTATAGGATACTCGTTTGATTTCTTTGTCCATACGGTCGTAGGATTCGCCCATAAACCGCTTGATCGAGTAGATGGTTTTTTGCGGATTGGTGATGGCCTGACGCTTGGCAGGGTCGCCTATTTTTCTCTCTCCGTTGTCGGCAAAAGCAACTACCGAGGGGGTAGTGCGCTTGCCTTCGCTGTTAATAATGACTACAGGCTCGTTGCCTTCCATGACGGAAACGCATGAATTAGTCGTTCCTAAGTCGATTCCAATGATTTTTCCCATGTTATATCTGTGTTTATTTGTTTTCCGATAATACCTTATTCAACCATTGTGCCAAAGCCCAAAAACTGACAAGCTGGCAGTAGATTCAAAAATATGCGTACCTTTAGGCATGCAAATTTTATACGAAGATAATCATATACTGGTGGTTAACAAGTTTCCCGGAGAGATTGTGCAGGCCGACAAGACTATGGACGAGTCCCTGCGCGAAAGGCTCCAACGCTTTATTAAGGAGCGGGACCAAAAGCCCGGAAATGTCTTTCTGGGGGTGCCCCACCGGGTAGACCGCCCCGTAAGCGGAGTGGTCCTTTTTGCCAAAACGGGCAAAGCGCTGGAGCGGTTTAACAAAATATTCTACGACAGGAATATTCAAAAAAAATACTGGGCCATTACCTTAGAGAAACCCCAACCCGAATCGGGAAGACTCAAACACTATTTGGTACGCAATACCACCCAAAACAAATCATACGCCTACGCCCGACCTAAGCCCAACGCAAAAGAAGCCCTGCTCAACTACTGCTGTGTGGGCAGCAGCGACCGTTATCATTTTGTAGAAATTGAACTCTTAACGGGCAGGCACCACCAAATTCGGGCCCAACTGTCGGCTATCGGCTGCCCCATTAAAGGCGATCTCAAATACGGAGCCCCTCGATCCAATCCCGACGGCGGCATCAGCCTCCACGCACGCAGCCTCTCTTTTATCCATCCGATTAAACAAATTCCCCTGCACATGGTGGCGCCTCCTCCCGATGATGTGTTGTGGAAACTCTTTACAAGCCTGCAAGAAAACCGTTCATGTTCCGCCCCTCTGCCCATCCCTGCCGAATAAAAGTGGCGGAAATGTCGATCAACGGTGCATCTATGTACGTGGCGCCGTATGTTTTGCATAAATCCTTTCCATCGTAACCTGTTCGAGGATAAACGTATACTTCAAAGGTTTGCAGCAATTCCTGCCACTGATGCCAGCTTTCTATGACCGCCAAATTGTCAGCCCCCATAATCAGTACAAAGTGCTCCTGCGGCTCCTGAGCAGCAATATGGCGCAAGGTATTGAGGGTATAACAGGGTTGGGGCAGGTCTAATTCCACGGTAGAGACCAAAACAGGCAAACCCGATTGCGCCACCGCTCGATTAATCCGATGCAACCGCTCCTGGGGATCAAGCATATCCTGAGGAGTTTTGAGGGGATTCTCGGGGCTTAACACCAAGCGCAATTCGTCCAAATCGGTAAATTCCAGCATATAATTGGCAATAGCCAAATGCCCTATATGCAGGGGGTTAAACGAACCAAAATAGAGGCCGCAACGACGGGGAGCAAAAAAAGCAGCTACCCTCGTTTCTATTTGTTTTTTTGCGTCTGCCAATTGATCATTAATGATTAGGGCATCATATTTAGAGGCGTACTCCATCTCCTCCTGAGCTTTGGATACTCTTTTTTGTATCGATTCAGGCGTATCGGTGCCTCGGGCAAGAAGGCGTTCTTTTAAAATTTCGAGCGAAGGCGGTTGAACAAAAATCGAGAGGGCGCGCGCTCCAAAAATCTGTTTGAGCCGTACTCCTCCTTTAACATCTACGTCAAACAAAATGGTATGCTCCTCACTCCATATTCGTTCCAATTCGCTTTTCAAAGTGCCGTAACAGGCTCCTGGATAAACCTCTTCCCATTCGACAAAAGCATTCTGCCCAATTTTTTCTTCAAAATCGCTTTGGGTTAAAAAATAATACTCTTTACCCTGTTGTTCTGTGCCACGCGGGGCTCGGCTTGTGGCCGACACCGAAAGTCGTAGCCGAGGAAACCGCTCCAACAGACAATTTGCCAATGTACTCTTGCCCGCTCCTGAAGGGGCCGAAAGGATAATCGCCTTATTCATACAGATCTTCTTCTTTATCGGCCTGAGCAAATTCAACAATAAATGCCCCAATTTTATCTATACACGCTTTTAAAAACTTTGCTCCCTGCTCCGCCGTGGCCTGGCGCGGATTACCTACGCCTGTATCTTGGGTGGCGAGTACCCATCGGCGTGGCGTCCACGCCCATTTTTCTCTAAAACCCTCAGCCTTGAGCAAACGCTCCGCCCCATTACCGGCCAGTTCCAAAGGCAAGACCCAATCGGGATGTATGGCTTGCATGACCGAAGTTTCCAAGGCGCCGGCATGGTCTCCGGGCTCTTTAAAAAATTCTGCCGCCTTTACCGCCGTCCACCAGTTAATCGTAGCCATCAACATTTGGGGGTATTTCACGCTCAGTTCTCGGATAATGGGCTGAAACTGATTGCCGCCATGTGCATTAATAATAATCAGGCGAGGTATGCCCGCTTTAAGCAGCGCCTCCACTATGTTGTCTAAAACAATCTTTTGGGTAGAGGGGTGCATATTCATACACAGGGGCACCTCCATCTGCCCCGAATTGACGCCGTAGGCCATGGCGGGCAATACGATCGATGGAGTACCCCTTTCCCAGGCATATTGGGCGGCCTCCTCTGCCACGTATTTGGCCAATAGGGTATCGGTACCGTAAGGCAGGTGAAAATTATGGGCTTCAGTAGCCCCCCAGGGAAGCAGCGCGGCACGGTACGTTCTGTCGCAAACATCTTTCCAATTATTCTCTTCCAATACAAAAGGACGCATAAAGGATTTTTTTAAACTGCAAAATTAGCAAAAAAATGATACATTTGCAGCATAGTTTGAAACTTTAATACTTAGATATAATGATTAGTTACAAAAACTTAGGATTAGTGAACTCCAGCGCGTTGTTTGCCAAATCGATCCAAGGCGGATACGCGATTCCTGCCTTTAACTTCAACAATATGGAGCAAATGCAGGCCATTATCGGCGCCTGTGTCGAGACTAAATCACCCGTCATCTTGCAGGTTTCGAGCGGCGCCCGCAAATACGCCAACCAAACCTTGCTGCGTTACATGGCTCAGGGCGCTGTGGAATACGCCAAAGAGTTGGGCTGCGCCATTCCCATTGTGTTGCACTTAGACCACGGCGACACTTTTGAACTCTGCAAATCGTGTATTGAATATGGTTTTTCGTCTGTGATGATCGACGGCTCTCATCTTCCTTACGACGAGAACGTGGCCCTGACCAAAAAAGTGGTGGAGTATGCCCACCAATTTGACGTAACCGTAGAGGGCGAACTGGGAGTATTGGCCGGCGTAGAAGACGAGGTGTCGGCAGCACACCACACCTATACCGAGCCCGATCAGGTTGAAGATTTTGTCAAAAAAACGGGCGTAGACTCCTTAGCCATTTCGATTGGCACTTCGCACGGCGCCTTTAAATTTAAACCCGGACAAAAACCCCAAATTCGACTCGATATTTTGGCCGAAATCGAGCGCCGCATCCCCGGATTTCCCATCGTGCTCCACGGTTCCTCCAGCGTTCCGCAAGACATAGTGGCCGAGATTAACCAGTACGGCGGCAAGTTAAAAGATTCGATCGGAATCCCCGAAGATCAACTCCGTGCCGCCGCCAAATCCGCCGTATGCAAAATAAACATCGACAGCGACGGCCGTTTGGCCATGACCGCCGCCATCCGCAAAGTTTTTGTAGAAAAACCCGAAGAGTTTGACCCGCGCAAATACTTAGGCCCCGCCCGCGACAAACTCAAAGAGCTTTACAGGCACAAAATTCTGCACGTGCTCGGAAGCAACGATCAGGCTTGAATTTCAATTATGCCAACCTAATTAAATATCTTAGGGTTGCATTTATATTCAGATGAGCATAAGCCATTTATGTGTTGTGTGCAA